>JAQVUQ010000214.1 GCA_028699365.1 bacterium
ATGCAACCTGATGATCTTAGTTCCTTCTCTGCCTGGTCAAGGCGTTCTCGGCTGCGGCTCAAAACGCAGACATTGTCCCCCTCAAGCAGATGTCTGCGTGCAATCTCTAGGCCTAAGCCCGAACTACCTCCAGTAATCAATGTAATACTCTTATTCATTGCTTTTCTCCTTTTTATCCTTATTAGGTTTCTCATCATAAACTATTTCTGAATGATAAGCAGTCACTACTGGCACTCTTGAAGTATCTCTCGTAGCGCAAGGACCAATTCATAGTCCGTCTCAACTGGAAAAACCCTTCTAGCTATCCTACGAAGAGCGGCAGGCGCTGCATTGAAGGTATAAGCATAATCTGAGTAGGCAGCACATTCAATATCATTGTGAGAATCGCCTAAATAGTGTATCTTGACTTGATTGCGGGCAAAACCTAGATACTTAAGTAATACAGGTATGAAAGAAGCCTTATTCGTGTCAGCAGGAGATATCTCCGAGTAACACATGTTTGATCGTGTGCAATTGATACTTGCAGGGGATAGAGCCAATTCAAAGGTATCAAGCGACTTCTTATGACCCATTGCCGTCATCTTCAAAACATTTGAAGGATGCATTACAGTAAGTACCTCAGGGGTCATTCCAGTCACCATAGCTTCGTGCTCCACTGTCGCATCAAGTCTTGTAACCCACCAACCTTCAGCAGTATATATACTGAGAGCAAGGTCATGCCTTGTTGAGATGTCTATAACATCATCAACCACAGTTTGGTCGAAGACACGTATTTGCGAAGGCATTGCCCAGTTTTCCTCACAAAGAGCGGCACCATTTAGGGCTATCGTAGGCACAAACGGCAATGCTCCACTAAGGGCATTCTGCACTCCACGTGGGTGTCGTGCTGAATTGATCACAAGGCGACGTTCAGCGGCAATTGGAGACAGTAACACGGCGATAGCCTCAGGTAACACACTCTGTTTGCCCCTGATGAGTGTTCCGTCCAGATCAACCATGAGCAATGAATCTTCCATTGTCCACCATATTCTGCACATTCACCACGAGCAATCGGCCCTCCATGTCCTATTGAAGGCGATTGTGCAATCTCTTTGTTTCCCTTGATCTTATTTCTATCGATGGCTGTTTCTGTCATCTCTTTCATCAAATACTAAATATTCTATGTAGCCATTACGATCAATATACCATATGTTTCAACAAACACCAAGGCATATGTCATAGGCTCATAGGCGGACAGGAATTCCGTAAACATACCCCAAAGGAGAGTCATATTGGTAATTGGAAGCAAATTCCGAGAAGGACATTTGCACATTGGTGCATTGGGAAATCCTATGAAGATAAACAACTCATAAAAAAGGCTAAAAGAAGGGATTTTTGCCTTGGGAAACACCTGTCCCTGACGCAGCTTGGGCCTTATGTCCACTGCTTACAGTACCTCTTCAATTGATAATTAGCTTCTTTCGGCAACATCTCCCAGCTTGTTTGTCAGCTTTTCTCGTCTGTAAAATGAGGAGTATAGAACAAGGAGTAATAATGCCTACATCGTATGGTAACAACGCACAGCAAACCCCTGAATCCCTAGAATACAAGCATCTCAAAACAAATGACGACATAATAGATATGGCTGCTACTCTTTTTGCCAATCTCTTCTGGCAACAGTACCTGGACCAGAGACGATCTCAAAACAAAAGAAACTGCAATGACAAAGTAAACTACGTTTGGGCTTAATTATTTTAACCGATGCTTCTTATACGATGCTATTTCACTTAGCTGACTTTTTATCGTTGTCATATACTCCTGGTTTCTTAAAAGTTGTATAAGTGTCGGGATGGGCCACCAATCCATCGTTATTATAACTTTCTGTGTATCATGAAGAGATTGAATTAAATCGGTCGGGATAGCTCGAACGATTTTTTGATTCTCTACCAGAAACTTATCCCAGAACAATGCCAGATATTGCCTTTTTACTTCATAGGATGCCCCTTTGTAAGCCAGATAGATATTCCGTGAGAGTTTGAGAATCTCGTATACCGAATCCAGGTCAAGCTCCTTCTGATTATCTAAATCATCGATATGCTCCTGGATCGATGATAGCTCTTTCATAAATCTTGCTCTTAATCTTTTGAAATCATCATCCGAGATCACGCCATCAAGAAGCTTCTCTTCCGCCTTATTTCGCTTGATCTCAATAGCCTTCTTCTGGTTATAGAGAATCTGTTTCTTTACATCAATATTTTCGCGCTCTTCCAGATAAACCATTCGCAATTTATCAACAAGTAGATTGGAAAAGCTTTTGCTAAACTGTAAACCCTTAAAGCACTCTTCCACATCTCTTTCAAGGACTGATATCTCAATGTGCTGCTTGCGGTTACTATGCTGCCTTGATGAGCAATGATAATAGGCCACTTTCTTTTTGGGATGAGTTTCTGCTGTATAACGCTGACCGCATTGGTTACAGTAAACAAATCCGCGCAGGAGAAAACTGTGTTTTCGCCGGCGACAGGCATGAAGATTATGCGTATCCATTATTTGTAAAATCCGTTTATGTTCCTGCATAGTAACCATAGGTTTATGTTTCCCTTGACGTTCTTGACCGTTCCATCGCATTATGCCAGCATAATAAGGATTTTTTAACATCATAGTAATGACGCTATGCGGAATCTTCTTTCCATATTTTGAGCGCAAGCCTTTCTCATAGAGAATATCATTGACCTCATCAGCCGAATAGTTACCGGTGAGATATAACTTAAGGCCCTCTCTCACAAGATCCCAATTCTTAGGGTCTTCCTTAATAGTCTTAACCGTTCGATTATCATCAGAACACGCTTCATATTCAGCGTTGATATATCCAAGAGGCGCCCAACCTGGCCACCAGCCTTGATTGAATCTCTCCTGCATTCCGCGCCTTATTTTGCGAGAATTTATATCGGATTGAAACTGATTGACGCTAGCAAGTATGGTATCGATCATCTTTCCTTCCGGACTATCATCAAGCATAGGTTGAGCGACTGAGATAAGCTTGATTTTGGCTTTCTGGAGGGTAGCTTTGATCGTAAGATGATCCTTAGTATTTCGAGCCAACCTATCGGTCTCTTGAACGATAACAGCACTCAACGAGATATCCTTATTGCATCTTGAGAGCATCTCTGTAAGAGCCGGTCTATTGATGGTGGTTCCGCTTTTGCCTTCGTCACGGTATACACCTATGATCTTATAGCCATTGCTCTGAGCAAATTCAGAGCAGAGCTTTTCTTGGGCGTCTAATGAGAACCCCTTATCTGCCTGTTCCTCTGTGGATACACGGCAGTAAATAAAGCAATTGTTTGTCATAATACTCTGGATTAATAATTGACTTATTGTTCGGAATCAGAATCTACCAAACGATCTTCATATTGTAAATAGACATCATAAGTTTTCTGGCTAGCGCAAACCGGAATGTTTGACTATTGCTTGACGCCTAATATTTTCGCAATCATTTTTGTGTTATTAGATACCGTTTTTGAAGTTTCCGCCTGCCATGCTTCATAGACCAGATCTTCTATCTTTTGCCAAAGAAGCGTGTTTTTTGGCGAAAGCTCTCCTTTGATAGGCTGGCCTATTCTATTAGCCCACCGGAGCCGAAGGAAGTATATAATGACATCGTTCGTATTATCGGACATTTTGCTTAATGGGATTGTTTGCAGATGAAATCTTTCGGAAAGCTTACGTATAAACCATCTTATCCCCATGAACTCTTTGCACATCAGGCGCTCGATCCTTTCATCTTCAAGAACATTGGCTATCACATGAATACTTTCCGGTAGTATCCCTAATGCGGTAAATCGGCTATGTCCAGCTTCATGAGCTATGAGAGCTTTCGTTAGATAATATTGCTCGTTAAACGAAACATCGAATATGCTGGGATTGACAACGATCTCTTTTGCAGTGTGATCGCAATAGCCAATCGGACAACGATTAAGATCGGGCTCCAGAATCACATGATAAGGGTGATCGCCTTGTATTACCTTACCAAAGGCTTCTAAGGATTCTTTGTTACCTTCCGTTTCGTACCATGGGATGTTCATTGGTATATTTTCGTTTAATCATTTCTTCGGCTCTCAAATAAGCGCCTTTCCCTCTCGCTGATATTGAAAATAATAGAGCCATAATCTTAGGTTAGCTTACTCAGAGAGATGAGCAAGGCAGGATGTTTTGCCACTTATGGCAACATCTCCCGCCTTACATAGGCACTATTGGCAGGCTTATGATTTCCTTATGGAGATAATAGACAATGATAAGAATACGATCACCCCCTTTGCGGTCACAGATTTTAGAGACGTTATAGATACTTTCGGCATCAAGTCCAAAGATCGCCAGGGGCATATGTATATCATCGGGAAGAGCGGGACTGGTAAGACCACTCTCATCGAGAATATGATTGTTTCCGACATATTAGACGGAAACGGTCTTGCTGTTATTGATCCGCATGGTGATATGGCGGAAAACCTTTTGAATTTCATACCGGAGAGAAGAATCAAAGATGTGGTATTCTTCAATCCGACGGACATTGAATACCCGATAGCTTTCAATCCGTTAGGAAAAGTCGATCCAGATCTTAGACACCTTGTAGCCTCTGGACTGATCTCTGTCTTTAAAAAGATATGGGAAGAATCCTGGGGGCCAAGATTAGAATATATTTTATTGAACTCGTTATTAGCTCTTCTTGAATATCCGGGAAGCACGCTTCTTGACGTGCCAAAGCTATTGACTGACAAGCAATTCCGGGCTGATGTTCTAAGGCACGTTACCGATAAGCAGGTAATTGATTTTTGGATATTGGAATTCGGCAAATACTCCGGATGGATGCGCTTGCAAGCTATCTCTCCGATCATGAATAAATTGGGGCAATTCATGGCAAGCGGAACACTCCGGAATATTGTCCGGCAGAGTCAGGGCGGTTTCAAAATCAGGCAAATTATGGATGAAGGAAAAATTCTGATAGTAAGCCTTGCTAAAGGGATAATTGGAGAGAGCAACTGTTCTTTGCTCGGAGCCTTGATAGTAACCAGAATCATGCTGGCGGCAATGAGCCGAGCCAATACGTCTGTGGATAAGAGAAGACCATTTTATCTTTATGTCGATGAAATCCATAACTTCTTGACGGTAGCTTTTGCAAATATCCTCTCCGAGTCCAGGAAATACGGGCTTAATCTTATTCTTGCCCACCAATATATTGATCAACTTGATACCTCTCTCAGATCAGCTATCTTCGGTAACGTGGGAACGGT
>JAQVUQ010000215.1 GCA_028699365.1 bacterium
ACGCGGTTGTCGGTTTTCAGTCAATCGCAGGCACCGTCACCCAGGTATCCGGCCGGCTCAGGGCCGTGCTGCCTGCCTCGATCAGCGCAGCTATCTCCAGCGTCTGTGCCTGCGGTATGACGGATATTCCGCTGTCGAAAAAGGCCAGCATAGCTTCTACAAAACGGGGAAAGAAATCATCCATGGTATCTACCGACAGCGATTTGTCCTCTCCATACTGGGCGCTGAGCTGGAAGGGATATCCGGGAAGAAGGTTGATGCTCCCTCTGCGCCCGTCTTCGTAATCGATGACCATCAGCGGGGATTTCTCCGGCCCGCATTGCATCACTCTTTTGGCTCCTGTTCCCATTGCCATGACCAGCATCTCGATCTGGTGAATGGCGTATATATGAAATACGCCTCCGCCTCTGACGGAGACATAATTCGCCGTTTCTCCCTTCATGTCTTCGTCCAGAGCTTTCTGCAGGGCTGAGCCAAAGCGCAGGGCTGAAGAGGACATCATAGGTGTGCCGTATCTTTGTGCTTTGTCGAACAGCCTTGCGGCGGCGGCCAGGGACGGTGCTATGGGCTTGTCGATATAAACGGGCTTGCCGCTTTTAAGGGGCAGATCGGCCAGATCTTCATGGCGCTCGGCGTTATCGGGGGACAGGACTATGATGCAATCGCACTCCGCCACCACCTGCTCTATGCTTGCCGCTTTGCCAACCTGCTGCTCCCGGCACCATTCATCCAGGTTCTTCTTGCCTTCAGGCGTTATCTCTTCCCAGGCCAGGGCTACCTCAAACTTGTCCTTCAGGGAACTCTCCCGGATCATTTCAGGATAATTATTGGCATGCCATTCGTCGATAAAGTAATCTATAAACCCTATCTTTTTCATTATCTTTCTCCTCCATCGTCGTAAACGCTGCAGATCACTTCCATGCACCTGACGCCGTCTTCTATGGTGCAATGGCTCAACGGATGTTCGCCTCTGACGGCGCCCAGAAAATGGGTTATCTCTTCGCCAAAGCCGCCGCTGGGGGTAACCGGCTCCTCGCTCCAGTCGGTATCCTGTGTCAGGCGCCAGCGCAATCTCTCCGGATCGGTATAATCGTATACGGCCCTGCCTTTGGTACCTATTATGTCTATAAAAGCCGCACCCGATCCGGCTACAAAGGAGGACTGCATGGTGCCGACGGCACCGTTTTCCGCCTTGACACTCAGGATACCGGCGTCTTCCACGTCCGTGGTCTTGAAATGCCGGTGCATGACAGCTTTCCGCTCGGCAATCTCGCCCACAATAAAGCGGAAGAGATCGACGGAGTGGCTGTTGGTATCCAGCAGGCTGCCACCGCCGGCTATCTTCTTTTGGGTGAACCACTTGCCTTCCATCTGAAAGGCGGGCCCGCAGAAGATGTTGTTGAACAGCACTACATCGCCTATTCTGCCCGAAGCCACCAGTTCCTTAAAAGCGATGGCGGCCGGCAGAAAGCGGTGCCTGAAAGCGGGCATGAACAGGGCTGACGAGGCTCCGGCCGCTGCCCGTATGCGATGGGCGGAAGGGATATCGTATGCCATGGGCTTCTCGCAGAGCACATGCACGCCATGTTCCAGGGCATAGATTGCTGCCGCCTCATGGGCTACCGGCGGAGTGCAGATGCTGACTGCCTGAACTCCAGCCTCATCAATCAATTGACGGTAATCCTCGTATACTCCGGCCTCGCCTGTCTCCTTTGCCAAACCGGCAGCCGCTTCCGGGCTGTAATCGGTAACGGCCGTTACCACGGCATCGTTGCCGGTATAGCCTATCACATGCTGACGTGCTATACCTCCACAGCCTATGATCCCTACTTTAATCGACATGATCAACCTCCGTATAACGTAATTAATTTACCCCACCAAGGTTTATTACGTTTATTTACTTCTGTTGTTTTATTCGTCGTGAAAATAAGAAATCCTGCCTTTGAGGGCAGGATTTTGAAAATGATTTTTGATTATAAAACCGGCTGTCTACTCCCGCCAGCCCTTCTCTTTCAAGGCCGCGTTCTTCTCCAGCACTTTGGCGGACATGCGCCGGCGGAATTCAGTAAAGCGTGCTTTCAATTCCGCATCGGAGAGCGCCAGAATTTGAGCGGCGTAGATGCCGGCGTTGCGGGCGCCGTTGATGGCCATGGTGCCTACCGGTATCCCGGCGGGCATCTGGACGATGGAGTAGAGTGAATCCACTCCACCCAGGGCAGCGGTCTTTATGGGCACGCCGATGACCGGCAACTCGGTGAAGGCGGCCAAAACTCCAGCCAGATGAGCGGCTCCGCCGGCTCCGGCGATGATGGCAGCCAGACCGCGCCCGGCGGCGCTTTTGGCATAATCGGCCGCTTCCTCGGGAGTACGGTGAGCAGAGAGGATGGCCACTTCACATTCCACGCCCAGTTCTTCCAGGACCAGCGCCGCTTCCCGCATCACCGGAAGATCGGAATCGCTGCCCATAAGTATGCCTACTTTAACGCTCATCGGTAACCTCCCTGTCTATGGCCCGCTTGGCGATATCGGACCGCCAGTGCGCATCCTTGAAGGATATGGCATTGACGGCCTCATAAGCCCGGGCTGTTGCTCCACAGAAACTATCCCCAAGAGCGGTGACGTTGAGAACCCGTCCCCCGGCGGTAACGATGCTTCCGTCGGCCATGGCGGTTCCGGCATGGAAGACTACTACATCATCGAGCTTGGCGGCATCCTCCAGACCCGTTATGGGATAGCCGGTGCTGTAGGCGGCCGGATAGCCGCCTGAGGCCATGACCACGCTGACCGCTTTGCGCTCGCTCCATTTCAGCTCTACCTGATCCAGCCTGCCGTCCACACACGCTTCCATGACATCCACCAGATCGCCTTCCATTCGCGGCAGGATGACCTGGGTCTCGGGATCTCCAAAGCGCACGTTGAATTCCAGCACCATGGGCCCATCGGCAGTCAGCATCAGCCCGGCATAGAGCACACCCTTGAAAGGTACGCCCATGGAGGCCATCTCGGCGATCACCGGGCGGAAGACATTCTCCAGAGCCATTTCCCTGATCAGGGGGGTCACAGGAGCCACCGGAGAGTAGCACCCCATGCCGCCGGTATTGGGGCCGGCATCGCCATCGGAAACACGCTTATAGTCCTGGGCGGCGTCCATAAGGACAACGTTCTCGCCGTCGCAGAAGGCCATCAGAGAGGCTTCCTCGCCGTCCAGCATCTCCTCTACCAGCAGGCGCCGTCCGGCGGAGCCGAAAACGCTCTTTATCAATATATCGTCGATGGCCCGATGGGCATCAGCGGAGGTCCTGGCGATTATCACGCCTTTGCCGGCAGCCAGGCCGTCGGCTTTGATAACCAGCGGGGCGCCGACTAATTCCACCCATGCGGCCGCCTCTTCCGGCTGATCGAAGCTGCGATAAGCCGCCGTGGGCACGCCGCATTTCGTCATGATCTCCTTGGCGAATATCTTGCTGCCTTCAAGGACGGCGGCTTTGGCCGTCGGGCCGAATGCCTTGATGCCTGCCAAACTGAGCGCGTCTACCATACCGCCCACCAGAGGAACTTCGGGGCCAACCACCACCAGGCCTATCCCGTTGTCGACGGCAAACTTTACCACGGCATCGATATCATCGGATCTTATCGGCAGGCACTCCGCCACCGAGCACATACCGGCGTTACCGGGGGCGGCATAGACCTTCTCCACTCTGGGGCTGGCTGCTATCTTCCAGGCAAGAGCATGCTCTCTGCCGCCGGAACCTACGACCAGTATTTTCATAGAAAATCAACCTCCATAATGCGTCCACATGCGAATAATTTTTACTGTTTTGGTATCGTCCAGAACTTGATAGACCAATCGGTGTTGGATGTTTATTCTTCGTGAACATGCACCTGAGAGATCACCAAGCAACTTCTCGTAAGGCGGGGGATTCCGGTAAGGGTTTTCCTTGAGGACTTCCAACAGGCGATTTACTTGAGGCTTGAGACCGGATTGAGCAATTCTCCTGGCATCTTTTACGGCCTGTTTTGTAAATACCAGACGCCAGCTCACCAGCCAAGCTCCTCGTCGCATTCCTCTACAGGAGTGTTCAGGCCCTCTTTGATAGACTCCCTCATACCTGGTATAGACGTCAGATAGAGAGTCTCCTGGATTGCCTGCCAGTCTTCTTCCGCAACAAGCACGGCAGAATTTCTCCTGCCCACGATCTGAACAGGTTCGTGTGTTTCCTTCACATCATCAACCAAATTGTATAGTCTCTTTCTTGCTTCCGATGCCGATAATGTCGTCATTCCAAACACCCCCCTTGTCGTACCAAGTATCGTACGATATATGAGGATTAATGTCAAGTCATTAACGATCAATTCCCCTGGATTCAAAGAAACTAAACAGGGAAACAGGTCAGTACCTATTTTATAAATTTTATCTCAGGCTCCAGGATAATGTCAAAGCGCTCGCTGACGCGGCGGGACATCTCCTGCATCAGGGCAATGACATCGGAAGCGGTGGCACCGCCCGTATTAACGATGAAATTGGCATGCACTTCAGAAACCGCGGCGCCTCCTATGCTCAAGCCCTTGAGTCCGGCCAGCTCCAGCAGGCGACCGGCATAATCGCCGGGAGGATTCTTGAAAACGCTGCCGGCACAGGGATATCCCAGCGGTTGCGTCGCTTTCCGCGCCGCTCTGAGACGCGCGGTGGCTTCTATGATTCCGGCACTGTGGCCCTCTGTCAATTCAAGTTCCACACCGGTAACAATCAAATCAGTATCCTGAAAGCCGCTGTAGCGATAATCAAAGATCAGATCGTCACACTCCCAGATGCGCCGGCTGCCATCAACACTGACGGTCCTGACTCTGCATATAAGAGAACCGATATCTCCCTGAGGAGTACCGGCGTTCATGACCACGGCTCCTCCCAGGCTGCCGCAGATGCCGACGGCGAATTCCAGGCCGGACAGGCCGTGTTGCGCTGCGGCGGAAACCAGGCGGGCCAGCGGAATCCCGGCTCCGGCATCGATATCAGATCCTTTTATGACGAGCGTCGACAAGCCGCGTCCTATATGAATTACGCAACCGTCGTAGCCTTCATCGGGTGCCAGAAGATTGGATCCCCCTCCGATAACGGCCACAGCTATGCCTTCGTTACTCAGAAGACGGAGCAGCAGAGCCAGATCGTCTTCATCATGGGGTTCGCAAAAGAGCGCCGCCGGTCCGCCCACACGCATAGTCAGATAAGCAGACAGGGGCTCTCCATATAATATATCGCCT
>JAQVUQ010000216.1 GCA_028699365.1 bacterium
GAACAAGCACTCTTCCACGGGACCCAGGGAAGAGCGCACCGTAAAAGTGCCGTCGGGGCTGGTGGAACTGGAGGGAAATCTGGTCGTGCCCGCCAATGCCCGGGGAATGGTCCTCTTTGCCCACGGCAGCGGCAGCAGCCGCTTCAGCCCGCGCAACAGATTTGTGGCCCAGGTTCTCCAGGAGGCAGGACTGGCTACGCTGCTTATCGATCTGCTTACGGAAGAAGAAGAGACGGTGGACGTCTTCACGCGTGAGCTGCGCTTCGATATCGATCTCCTGGCAGAGAGACTGACGGGAGCCGTAGACTGGCTGCGGCAGGAAGAACCGGAATTGAAGACGGGTCTCTTCGGAGCCAGCACCGGGGGTGCTGCGGCGCTGGTGACGGCGTACAAGCGTCCCGAGAGTGTGTCCGCCGTCGTTTCCAGAGGCGGCCGTCCGGATCTGGCGGGAAGCCGGGTCCTGGATGAGGTCAAAGCTCCGACGCTGCTCATTGTCGGCGGTGATGATACTGAGGTTCTGGAGCTCAACAGAGAGGCCATGCGGCAGATGCATGCCGTCAAAGAACTGGTCATCGTTCCAGGGGCCACGCATCTGTTTGAAGAATCGGGAACGCTGGAAGAGGTGGCCAGGCTGGCTGTTGAATGGTTTCTGAAGTATCTGGACCACCCTGCCGGCTAGATGTCCGGCAGGGTGGTCTGCAGCTTTTCCAACTGAAAGTGGAAATCTATTATTTCATCGCAGGATATGGCTTCGGTAGGCTTGGGCAAGTTGTTCTCCGTCTGTCTCAACGGCATATCCACTACAAGATCCTCGTCGTTATCCTCCTGAAAAATGCTTGGAAGATAACCGTTCTCCAGTTGGCTGGCCTGCTGAAGGATCTCTTCGGCTACCAGATGATGCTCACCTATCTGCCGGCAATTCTTGCATTGAAACTGAGCATTGACAAAGGTGGGCTCTCCCGGCTTGAGATAGACCCTGATCTGCAAGAACTCCTTGGCGGTAATGGTGTGACCGCATTTGCACCTGATGAATATCTCTATATTCAACACCATCGGTCATACCTCCTCGGCGTCCCTTTTTTCCCCGGTCGGCACCGATCGGAGCACCCTTTATTTACCCACCTCCAGCTTTTAAGAAACCTGCCTCAGAACTCCCACCTGACTTCTCCGCGCATTTCCAGGCCGGGATCCAGAAGACGAGTATCGCCCTGGACATTCGCCCTGTACGTAGCGGACAGATTCACGTTTGACGACGGCTTATAGATCAGCCCCATATCAGCGTTCAGCCAGTTAGGATTCCCCTTCTCCTGCTGCAGATAGGAAACGCCTCCCCTGACCTGAAGAGCGTTGCTTCCGGAGGAGAACATATCGGTAGTGAGAGATAGTTCCTGCATGGGAAGGGTTATCGTATTCAACTGCTGATCCTGCAGGCGTCGCTTGTAATTCAGATTGACGCCCTTGACAGGCTGGCCGGACAGCCCCAGATAGCTTCCGCCGCCGGCATGACCGTCAATCCATTCCATGCCGTACTGAGCTTCCAGGCTTCCTGCTACCCGCCCCTTTACATGAACACCTGTTACGCCCACGCTCTCTGTGCCCGTCGTGCTCCGCACGCCGCGGTCGACGGACAGATTTACTCTTCCGCCTACAGCCGTCTGCAGCCCCACGGCCTGATCCCTGCTGACAACTCCCTGGCTGATCTCCGACGAGTTCATCCTGGCGTATACGCCGACAGGTCCCATATTTGTCCTGATCTCAGCCCTTCCGTCGGCCAGATTTTCGCCTCCGTTGTAACTGCGCCGCACCGATTCCACCGCTACGGAGGTATTGTTGCCCGGTTGAGCCGCAACTCTCATCCATTGCTGACTCTGTGAAAACGAGCCGCTTTGACTGTTATTCATCTCCGCCGCCAGTTGCACTTTCTGACCCAGGTTGTAATCGGCCCGGACCCTGTTATTGGCGTTCTGCCATCCCGTCGCTTCGGAACGCTGCATGTCGGCGGCCAGTCTGAGTCGTTCACCAGGGCTGGCGGTCAGCCATAATTCCGTCTGTTTCTGGGCCAGAGCACCTGCACCACTCGTTGAGCTGACTCTGCCCAGCGCAGTTATACGTGACCTGGCTGCAAACTCAGGCGATGTTTCCAGACTGTAGGCTGTGGTGTTGTTTTCCATGCCGTTGAACGACTGTCCGTTATAGTTGGCCTTGAAGAGCAATGATTTGACAGGTTTGGCATCCAGCGACAAATTAGTGCTGCGGCTGCTGCTATAGGCATTGTTGCTGGTGGTTATATCGCCTCTGATGTTGAGATCCTTTGCCGGCTGTCCCTCAAAGCGCAAAGCGGAACCGCTGATACCCGCACCTCCGGCGATGCTCTGACGGTTGACGTTCCCGGACAGGAAGAAGCCTCGCTCCCGCATGGCCTGTCCCGTCTCGAAGCCGATGTCGGCGCTCTCCTGAGATCCGATGCCGCTGCCGCTACTGCCCTGATAGCTTCCCTTCAATATCAGATTGCTGGAAGGTGACATATCAAACTGCATCGAAGCCGTGTCTACCACGGCACCGCTTTGTGAATTCTGACGGGTGACGTTCCCCGCAACGTAAACCCCGCCCTTCTGTCGCGCCTCCGGCTGGGTCTCGAAGCTCAGACCGGAGTTGCCCGGGGAAAGAGTTTCACCCGAGGATCCGGCAGCGCCTTCACTCAACGCCATACTCTGACCCGTTCTGGCCGCCGCCGCCGCAACCGCCAGCCGCTTATCCGGATCGGCCAGTTCGGCTACGGAGCCGTACCCGCTGAACACCATATCGCCATGCTCATCGGCTACACGTTCACCCTCCGGAAAGAGATCCGGACGGGCATCCAAGCTTCTGTCACCGGGGTAGACAACCGGCATATTGGCGGCTACCGGAGTCATCCTTTCCACTACATCGCTGGAAAGCACTTCAGTCAATCGTTTGCTTCCCGCTTTGCTGCCAACGCTCTTGGCCGGCAGCTTAACTACCGGTTTCTTATCAGCCTGTTTGGCTTCTTTTTTGGATTCTTCTTTTTGAGATTGGGGAGAATCTTTAGAATCTCTCCCTGCTGCGTTATCCTCATCACTTCCCAGTCTCTTATAACGCAGAGGATGCTCCACCGGCTCGGCGGAAGCACCAAAGCTTATCTCTCCCCCGGCACCGATAACCGTCGTTATCGAGAGGAGATTAATAAGGCTGGCGGCAAAAAGTCGTTTTAGCCTCAATTAAGATCGACCTCCGGTCTGCTGTACATAACTGCGCGCAACCGGCCGTACACTCCAATAGAAATCCGCATTCGTTATTTACCCATCGGCAACATAGATCACACTTGCGTGACCATCTCACCTGGCGGCACGGGCGCGCAGAGTGTACAACATTATAGCCTAAACTTATATATACTTGCAACCAGCTATTGGGTTTGGGCTTGGTGGTGGAACGGACGAAAAAGCTGTAAGCGTGGAAGTATCTGCAAGTGTGTCTATTCCGAGTATATCTCTTCCAGATATTTATCGTGCCGTGTCGACAGGTCCGTGATATCAGCGTGTAGTGAACCGGCAGCAGCCAGTGCTCGCAGTTTTATCCCTTCTATTTCCATCATAACCCTGTAGACATGAGTCCCAGGATTAGACGGCCATCTTCCTTCAGGCTGTGTATCCATATCTCGAGCCCGTCTAACGGCAGCAGCGATGCCGTGCCTGAACTTATCGATATTGATATTCGATTTATTATAACCGCCAAGTAAAGATTTCAGTTCCTTCTCCATATCACGGCTGCTTACTGTTCCCGATGTCCAATCGGAATGGTGAAGATATAACCAAAGCTCGAAAGACGGATTACTCAGAGCCAGATTTATTTTGAACTTACGCCCCCTTACAGCGCATGAGCAGACCTCAGAAAGAAGTTTTTCCGGCCAACGATCCTTGTCTACCATCAGCCATAGCTGATCACCCGGTTGCCACTCCACTTCTACAGCATATCTCTTTAAGCGATTAAACACATGGTTAGGCGCAGAACGATTATCATCACTATTCAGCACTTTGACCTGTACACGATGATCATGAAACAATCCTGATTCAAAGTACTGCTTCTCCGTCTTATTGCCTTCCGCAGCGATTATGATTAACCGTGTATCCCTCAAATGAGGGATCGTTCGGTCAAGCGGACGTTTACGGCGCGACGTCAGACCCATAGTTAAGCCTCCTACTGCAACAATTCCTTTGTATCTCCTACAAATGGAATGGCTCCAAAACGTCCATTGAGATAGCCGTTTTCATAATTAAGACCTTCGCTCACCTTGTATTCCGCCAGGCTGGTAAGGTGGCTGGCTCCATGTGTGTCTTTTTCCATGAACCATATCTCGTCCCGTCGCAGAAGCGCACGATCCAACAAGTTCGTATCGTGCGTAGTCATGATACATTGGCCTCTCGCCTGGTTCCCGTTGCTTCCCGTAATACACGATTGGATGAACAGTCGGGACAAATGAGTGTGAAGACTCCGATCCAATTCATCGATAATAAATACTGAATCACGAGTCCAGATTTGCTGAAGCATTGGGGCAAGGTGCATTATCCGACGAGTGCCGTCCGATTCGTTAATGATATCGAAGGCAACCTTAGAGCCATCAGCTCTTATATGTTCCGTCTTCAGCTTCAAATATCTGACAGAAGAAGCTTTGCTGGTTTCTTCCCGACGAATGGTAAAAGTCTCAGTGGGAACTTCTACGAATAGTTGGCGAAATCCCTCACCTCCAAGATAATCCAATATTCCCTGCCGCTCTTCCTCAGGTACATTTTTCAAGTGCTTATCAGGATCGAATTCTTCGTTTTCACAACGGATACTAACAACGCCCGTATCCGCAACATGCAAAAAGTCAGACAGATACTCGATAAAGTCTTTATCCTTGTCTGCCCGTAGAGCCAGGGCATGGTAGCGCGAATCCGGTCGGACTATGCAAAGGTGCTCTGAAAACCAATGAATAACCGGCTTTAGCAGCATCACGTTCTTCTCGTTTGCCTCGGTCAAAAACAGTTGATTAGGGCGAGTCCCCTGTGCCAGGAAATCGATGAACTGTGCCCGGTTACCATCCGCTATAAGTCGAGTACCAGGCTTCACCTCTGTCCGGTTATCTTTTGTTACCCGCTCAAAAACGCAAGATTCCTGAGAGGAATAATATGCAAAAAGCCATTCCTCATGCACCATTCGTGCGGAAACAAGAAAACCGTACGTATATAAAATACCGTCATGCT
>JAQVUQ010000217.1 GCA_028699365.1 bacterium
CACGCGCGATCAAAACGCTAGCCAGCAGGTTAGTGAGCATCACTGTAATCTGTGGCAGTAAGGAAACTGCTGTATCCTCTATACCCTTATGGGAATTGCGTATGATATCCTTTATCGAATTGCCTGAGTATATCAATCGCTTACAAGCGATTTCCATATTACACATTCCTTATCCCTTGGTAAAAAATCACCTTGCGCGTTTCTATCACAGATGTTTATTACCGAACCTCAAGAGTTATTTTCCTTTTAGCCTCGTAATATCCCTTCCCATCAGCCCCAATAACCTTAAAGGATAACGTATGCCGCCCCTTACCCGCCACACTAGAGGAAAATATTGCCGCAAAGCCGGAGTAAGCATAATCGTCATTACCAAGCGATTGCGCTACATCCTCCCGGTATCGCGCGTAAAGCGCAGGAATATTGATACGATCGTCCACCGCCACATAAACCCCGCTGGCGCATTTACCCAGCTTTTCATCTATTGCCCAGCCGGTTATCTGTATATCCCGGACATCGCCGGCAATCGTAATTACAGCATTTCCATTATCTGATAGCGAGATATCATTAAGCATATCCGCATAGAACAGGTCAGCCTGTCCATTACAAACCTCAGGCAATTTAATAAAGGGTTCACTGAAAACGTTGAGACGATATCGCTCCAGAATAGAAGCTCTATCCATGACAACATCAGGTGCCGGATAGTAGTTGGTAAGCGCATTATCACTTTGGTAGCGATAGTTCTTAATGCAATAGCTCATTATATCGTAATTTGTGGCTTTTACTGCGGTAGCTCTCAATACCATAGTGTACCCGATAGCCATACTGAAAAAGACATACAAAAGAATAAAACCGTATATGAAATTACTGAACCGCTTTTTTTCTCTCACAAATGAAAATGCTGCCATATACAGCCCGGCTATGCCGAGATACGTTATAGTAACGTATCGGGAAGCCAACGCCTGTTCAGGACCAAAGCCGGATCTGCCGACGGCCATGACCAGTGAAGAAATAAGAGAAAACAGGATCAACGGCAATGCGATTCTAGCCCTGGAAGTAGAATAATGCTTCATATAATACGGGATCAGAAACAGATAACCGATCAACAGCACCGCACCAACAGGAAGCACAAATTCTCCTATCGCCAGAGGTACTCCCACCGATCCCAGAACATAATTGATAAAATCCATGGGACTACGTAGAATACTCAGAAGACTGGGATGTTGCGTCGGCTTAACATAGCCGTGGAAATAGCTCAAGCCAACAATAATCCCTGTAAGCCCCCAGATTCCCGCTGCCCTATAATAGAAATTTTTCTTTTCCACATCCGCAGCTCTACCTTCCAGAAACAACTGCAGCAGACCGACAGGCCAGACCATCATGCCGTTGGCAAAGGAGAAGGTTGCGCCTATGGCGGAAGCCAATGCCAGGAGGAAACGATTACGAGAGCTGTTCAGCGTATCCAGCAAATATACCGCAGCCAGAAAGAAAAACGTCAGCATGAATATCTGTATCTGCCAGCCCCACAGGATATTGCCGCTCTGTTTCAGACTGAAGACGAGAAGGCTAATGGGGACAAAGGCCCAAAGCGATGATTCGCCTGTGCCGAATATCCGCCTGTAGACAAGAAAGAATACATATCCCGTCAGGCACATGACGAACAAGCCGAAATACATCTCAGCCACGTTATTGTAATGGGTAAGCAGGGCCAGAACAGCCATGACAGCACGGGGGAAAATCAAACGATGCTCGTTATGCTGGGCAAAAAAATCGCCAAAGCTCAGATGGCCGGTATACATTTTCTCCAGAAAAGGGACGAAATCCCATTGATCGGCAAAGGCAACGTTTGCTCCAAAATATTTAATAAAGAAGAGAACTACCACAGCAGGAAATACGGTTAAAAGAAGTATGATCAACTTTCTGACGCGCGGCGTCAGCATTGTGTCCAGCGCTGACGGCTTATCAGTCTGCCGTTCAGGCTGCAGGCTGACGACAACGGTTTTGCGCCCTTTTGTTTTTGTCCCCAATATATCCGCCTCCCCCCGACAGATTATACCATTATGTATCAGAGCATACCAATGACAAATAAGCCTTTATTAGAGGAATGATTCAGCGCCTCAAAAATTGTGTATCATGCCAATCCCATAATCTTTCCGGACAACAATCTACGTTAACCGGAGTGCTGTTCCATGAAAAAACGCTCCAATCGTTAGCACCTCGATAATGCATGGCAAAGCTTATAAGTGCAAAAGCGATAAAGATGCTTGAGAATAAGTATTTACTCGTCGGGTTGCTTTGCCTGATAGTAACAGCTATAGAGATTATAAAACACATAAAGTAGGGCATCATATCGGTAAAGAATCTGGGACCAAACGAATGTCCTCCCCACCAATGGCTGAATGAAGAGATCACAAACCAATGCAGTACGATTATGGTCACCAGCACAATATCCAGATCATCAAACCGCTTACTCTTGATTTTGTTCATTATTCCGTAAAGGGAAAACAGCAAAATCGGAGAAAACACAAACAGCCCTCTAGCCGGACTGATAAGATTCCCTGCCAATGCAGTAACAAAGACCATATTATCTCCTATTCGCTGAGGCAGGTAATACGGCGACAAAATACTATGATAAACAGATAAGTTAAACAGAATAAAAGGAACAGCCACCGCTATCATCCCTGTAAAGAACGGAATCAGATGCTTCCTGTATTTGATTGCTACAAAGCAAGAAAAAGCAACAATGGATATACTATTAGTAGGGCGTATAACATAAGAGAAAAGCAGTGGTATTCCAGCAAACTGTATTAGCGTCGGCTTTTCCCTTGCACGAATAAATAAATATAGTGTCACGGATAGCATGAGCATAGATGGTCCATGCTGCCATAGTGCCCTGCTGGCCGTAGACCATGCCGGTGTACAAAAAGCAAATATCAATGCTATCACTACAGATAAATATAGATCCGTGAAGCAACAAGCAATAAAAAATACAACAACGGCTACAAGGGCGGTCAAAACAGATGCGATAATAAGTTCTACACCCTGATATAATGCTAAGACATCTAATTTATCGATGGATCTGTGGCTACGACTTCTAATGTATTCACTCAATTTCGGTATAGCATCAAAGATCGAGTTCAAACATCTATCGATAAACCACACGCCAGGAACAGCCAGCAACGGTGTACCAACCGGAAATATACTATAGTAATGACCGTTTACTAATTCAACCCCGCAATAATCAAACGCTTTCAGCCTCTCACCATACTCATCCAAGTCGGTATTACCCTCCCTGACTATACTGAGAGCTATAGGCACAGACCAAAGAGAATCGAACGAGGTTACATTCCTACTTAAAACATAGCTGCAGGAAACTAAGATAAAAATTGCCAATGCAACTACATATCTGTTACACAAGCTACGCTTGCAAACAGATATTAAAGTAATATTCATATTTACTTCCCCCAAACAGACAATTGTTACTTTATCGTATCCCCCCTGAATCAACCACTAAGTCATTAACCATATCATTATTCATTAGCACCGCTCCCGCTGCCAGGGGGTCCAGCCCTACAAAATCCGTTGCTCCCGCCTGGGCCATGGCAGCAGATGTTTTATCCGGGTCAAAGGTTAGGGCTATGACCGTTCCCCCGCCGCCGGCGCCGGCCAGTTTTGCCGCCACGGCTCCGCCGTCCATGGCTGCGCTTATCAGGCAGTCTACCTCCGGACCGGACGCGCTTAGCCGGTCCTGAAGAGCATGATTCTCCTTCATAAGAAGGGCAAGACGCTTCCAATCCTCTTCCAGCAGCGCTCTCTTGCCCTCACGCGCAATGGCCGCAATCCTGTTATAAGCGCTTACCACGACAGAATCGCCCTCCATCCAGCGCTCGCGCAAAGGACGGTGCACATCGCCGGAGACATGACTGGCCCCGGTATGCGCAATCACAAACGGCAACCGCTCTATCTTTGTGCCCAGCGGCTCAACCGTGCCGTAATCCTCTTCATCCCATTCGCGGTAATGCTCCTTGCCGCGAAAATCCAGATAGTTCAACCCGCCAAAGGCGGTCATATAAGCATCCTGGTAACCGCACTGCATCTTCATGTGGTTCAGTTCCACGGATCTGTTGATTTCAGCAAACATGTAATTGTTGACTTTGATATCCAGATAAGCCATAACAGCCCTGAGCAGCGCCGACAGCACGGCCGTAGAGCCGGCCAGTCCGGCCTGCCGGGGGATATCGGTGGCGATGGTGATATGCAGCTTTCTGTCATAAAGGTTGAAAAAGCGCAGAACAGACCTGGCGATATCGAAGGAATCGCCTCTGTTGCGGTAATCATCCGGTATATGCAGTACGCACTGCCGGCCTTCGTTCTCGATAACGGTCTTTTCAGCTTCAGCCAGCGTGACCTTCGCCCGGCGATCGATGGCACAGGAGATCAGAGCCCCGCCGTATCCGTCCGTAGGATTGCCTACTATGCCCGCTCTTCCCGGGGCACTGGCGTATATCATCTCCAGGTGGTCTCCTTGCCCATGCTGCGATTGATGTACTGACGCAGGCTGTATCCGTATTTTTCATCCCTGAGGGCAAAATCCAGAAAAGCCTTGTAGTAGCTCTCCATATTGCCGATGTCGTAGCGACGCTGCCCGCCGGCCATTCTGACGGCATAGCCCTGCTTGCCCTGTTTAAGGAGAATGCGCACGGCATTGGTGAGTTGTATCTCCCCCCGGCTGTCCGGCAGCGTGCTCTGTAAAGCATCGTAGATGGAGGCATCGAAGATATATCTGGCGGCAATGGCCAGATTACTGGGGGCCATCCCTACAGGCGGCTTCTCCACCAGATCGGTTATAGGATGAACGCCATCGCTCACTTCAGGGCCGATGGAGACTATGCCGTATTTACGAACGTCTTCCGGCTCCACGTCTTCCACGGCTATGACAAAAGAGCACTTTTGATCCTCAAACACCCCTGTCATGCGCTCCAGCAAGGCAGCCGGACGCTCTTCAAAGATAACGGAATCGCCCAAAGCCACATAGAACGGCTCATCAGCCGTAAAATCTCTGCCGTAGCTTATGGCGTCACCCAGGCCGGAGGGATATCGCTGCCTGGTGTAAAAGAAAGTCTGTCCCAGCGCCTCAAAATCGATCTCTTCCAGCAGATCACCGTAATTGCCCATCTTGAGCATACGGTTCAACTCCACATCCGTATCGAAGTGATCCTCAATGGCCCGCTTCTTCTGACCGGTTA
>JAQVUQ010000218.1 GCA_028699365.1 bacterium
CCTCAAGCTGCCTATTACCAAGACGTCGTATTTGAGAAGCTCCTCAACGGATGAGGGCATAACCTTGACAAAGGTTGTTTCAAATCCTTTCTCCTGTTTCAGGGCTTCGTATATGCCCTTGGCTCCGAGGCTTGCTTCATAAACACCTACCTTTATCTGCGCAAAGCCTTGCCTGCTGAAGATAACCATTAATAACATTACCGTTAGCCAACTCAATACCGCCTTCATCATAACTTACTCTCCTCGCGCTTACTTAAATAGAATACTATCTTATGCCTTAGTACAATCCGCCCCCGTTAAACCACTTGCTCCCACTAGGAGGCTTGCCGCCTGAAGTCGTCAATGCAGTAAGAGGCGACCAAGTAACATGAAAATCGGCAAACAGAACGTTGATTCCGTCAGAATGCCGAACATAAGGAAAGGCAGCACTTGATGGATATAAATAAGCACCAGCACCACTAGCACTGCCCTGAAGAGTACAATAAGACTGATTGCTACCTGCCGGCGACTCGAAATCACATACCAGCAAGAGATGAGCCGGATCTTCCAAAGTAGATATTACCCCTGATGGTTGATGACCTGAATTCTGATAATTATCTGCCACGTAACGGTTATAAGCATAACTAAGGGTACGCGATAATGGTTGTCCTGGAAAAGGTTCAGCAGAAGGACAAACAAAAGCCGTCAACTGGCCACCTGAGCCTAAATATTGCTTATTGTTACTCAGATAAGGTATCATCTGAACATCCCATTCTTTACCTCCGCCCATTCCCCTGCGAGGGAACATGTCATCATAATCCTGGCAATACATCATAAAGGCAACACCTATTTGCTTCAAATTGTTAAGACAGATAGCCTGTCTGGCCTTCTCTCTAGCCCGGGAGAATACCGGGAAAAGCAATCCTGCTAAAAGAGCGATTATAGCAATCACAACCAGCAATTCTATTAGTGTAAAACCTTTCCGTCCCCTCATGTTAACCATTATACTCCCTCCTTGATCATCTTTAGAATACCGTATCCCGGTGGCCCCATAGCGCTCGCTATGGGGCCACCGGACAACCTCATTATTTAAGTATCTCCACCCCGCCGTTATACAGCAGGTTTGCACCGTTAAGATTGATATACAGATCATCGAACCAGGCGGTACCGTTGGCGCCTGACAGCACACACTTGGGAGTAATGCTCTTAATCCCTTTACTGAAAGTCTTGACATAGTTAACCTGCTGCCAATCGTGAGTACCCGTGTCAAAACGGGTATCGGCATCATACGTTTCGGTAGTGTAATCGCTGTAAACTATATCGTATTGCAGGGCGAATAATGCTCCTGTCCCCACGCTGTCAGCCTTGGCCCAGCCGCCGAAGGTAAAGGTAGTGGGATAGGGCGAACTGAAGGTCATTGTCTTGCCGGTCCATTGCGATGCAGCCGTTCTGGAAAGCGTCCTGACGATTTTCAGAGATTTCGTCCCCGCATGGGCATAATCCCTGGCCCACCCGGCAGGCGTATCCAGAGAATCATTGACAGCGGTCGTCCAGCCATCCGGAGAGGTGATTTCAAAAGTCTCTTCCGAGTCGAAGATACCTGTGAATCCTGCCAGGTCGCCACTGCTGCCGATGGCTATGACATACGGCTCATCGTAATACTTGATATTTATCTTGAAGCCGTTATCCAGGTCTGTAGAAGATATCGAGGAACAAAGTGTCCTGCCGGTCAGGATCTCCTTGACGTCAAAGGTGCTCCCGCTCAGCCCGCAGCCGGCGGTATCCACCTTCAAGGTGGCTGTCCCCGGTCCGGAGAACGAGACACACAGCGCGTTATCCTTCCTGGTGGCTTCAATGATGCTTATGCCTGTGTTATCGGTTAATTTGACCGGCGGATCGGCGATGTAATCGATCACCTGGGCCCAATAACCGGTGGACAGGTTTTCAGCTCCGATAGTTGAGAAGTAGACATTTCCGTTCTGCAGCAACAGCGGATTGCTGGTGGCATAATCGCTGACCACTGTCGTAGCCCCGGTATTGTTGATCGTTTTTCTTCTGGTCGGCTGTATCAGCCAAGAGGAACTGCTGCTGAAATTGTTCATCGTGCCGGCGGCACCGTGCCCGGAGATGTCCTGAACGGAGGAGTCCTGGCCGTCGTCCAGCGCCCACTGTCCGGCCGTCAAAATGCTACTGTGTCCGGCAAGCTCATCAGCACTCAGGAGACGCGGGTAGATATTCAACTCGTCGATTACGCCGTTGAAGTAATAGGCACTGCCGTAAGCACACCCCACACTGAGCCAGCCGGCCGGCTTGGAACCTATAGCTTGTGCCGTTCCGGTAGCGGTATTGTCTAAAACTCCATTGATATACAGCTTTGCCTCTCCGGTAGCACTGTCATAGGTGCCGGCTACATGATACCAATTGTTTGAATTCATTACCGTATTACTGAGCACTCCTACGTTCCAACCGTTGGATGACGAATTGCCTATCAGCAACTCTAACTTACCGTAGGATACTGTTGAAAAGAAATAGGTATAGGTGTTCTTGCAGGCAATCACATGGAAGCTGCCTCTGGTATCCGGCTTTATCCAGGCTTCTATGGTCAGCTTATCAGTGATATCCAGGCTTGAGCCTGAACCGCAGTTGACATAATCATTCACTCCGTCAAAGGCTAAGGCTTTACCTATCTTACCGCTTACCCAGCAACCGGGAGCAGTCATATTGGTAAGGGTGCCGTTGTTGCTGTTGCCGGACCTGTCGGTGGTCGTCGTACCCTGTGTTTCATCAAGAGCCCAGCGCCCGGCTATGGGCTGCTTGGCATCCCGCATGATCGTATCGTCAGTGAACGCGGCATCGGTGTATATACGTAATTCATCAAGCTTGCCGCAAAACGGATTGTCTCCCAGGATCAGATTCGAAATTTGTGAGTTATCCACCGTATAGCCGGTCAGACAAGTAAGCTCCCTCTCCTTGACTCCGTTCAGATAGAGCTTCATGGTATTGCCGGTTTTGCTTCCGGTTACATGATACCACTGCCCTGTCTGGATACTGGTGATTGTCTTGACTCCGCTCCAGTAGTTCCACTGGGAATCGCCCGCTGCAGCAGCATCGGTTATGCGATACTGGAAGTGCAGCTTGCCGTCCGTACTGGAGTAGATCAGACGATAGAGTCCGTTATCCAGCGGTTTGGCATTATCCGTCAGACTGTCGAACTTCACCCAGGCCTCCAGCGTTAAAGGCTCGGTGATGTTCAGGGTAGAGCCGGCGCCGCAGTCCACATAGCCATCCGTCCCGTCAAAGGCCAGGGCTCCGCCGATCTTGCCTGTAGTCCAGCAACTGCTGCCGTCCATATTCTGCAGCGCCCCCATATTTCTTCCACGAGAGAAATCCTGCAAAAACATCCCCTGGCCGTCATCGAACAGCCACCGGCCGTTTATCCGGTCGCTCATCAGACCATCCTGATAATGCAGAGCTATTTCATCAGCACCAAGAGCCATGGGGTAGATATTCAGCTCGTCGATTACGCCATTGAAGTAATAGGCACTGCCGTAAGCACACCCCACACTGAGCCAGCCGGTCGGTTTGGAGCCTATGGCTTGTGCCGTTCCGGTAGCGTTTTTGGCCAGAACTCCGTTTATATACAGTTTGGCCTCTCCGGTAGTGCTGTCGTAGGTGCCGGCTACATGATACCAGTTGCTCGAATTCAATACCATATCGCCGACTAATACGATATTCCAACCGTTAGCAGACGAATTGCCGATCAATAGGGATAGCTTGCCGCTGTTCACGGCAAAGAAATAGGTGTAAGTGTTTTTACAGGCAATAACATGGTAGTTGCTTCTGGTATCCGGCTTTATCCAGGCCTCTATGGTCAGCTTGTCCGTAATATCCAGGCTTGATCCGGCACCGCAGTTGACGTAATCATCCACTCCGTCAAACTGCAGTGCCTTGCCCACCTTGCCGTCGATCCAATGTCCTCCATTAGGATTGCTCAAGGTAATCGTAGAACTGGCCGGTTGAAGCGTAGACGTTGAAGTGTCGTCTCCGGCCACCGTCAAGCCGCAGAAAGTTGAGGTTTGATCCACCCCGCCCGTCAAATCCGGATTACTCTTAGTCAATGGCGTAGCCACCACCAGAATCTTGCCGCCGGCATTCTTATAAGCGGTCAGAGCATCCACCGTAGCCTGCGACAGGCCGTCTCCCATATCCTCGGGAATGATAATTAAGCTATACTGCTGCAAATTATTCGAATTAAGAGCAAGCTGGCTGCCGATTACCAGACTGTCTACATCCATAAAGGGATACAGGCTTTTAGTCAGCGTAAACACTTTGTTGCTGTAATCAGGATATGGATCTGATGGGTACTTCATAATAAAGGGACTGGGATTAACCGCTACGGCAATCCTGGCCGGGCTGACGCCTCCCTGCCAATACCCCATCTGGCTTATCCAATTCGCTATATTGTCCTGGCCAAGATAGATAGCCAGCTCTTTTTCCGATACTCCCAAAAGATCGTTATAGTAATCGCCGTAAGCCTGGGTCCAGGTTTGGCTGTCACCGTAATAGCTTCTTATATAATCGATATACTGCGCCGGCCTATCCCAAAACCAACTAATCGGACCACCGTGAAAGGCATAGGCATAATTCTGAGATAAGACTTGATTCTGATAGGCAGGGCCAAAGTCTATGTAACAATTATTGATATTCGTATAAGGCTTGAACGCTCCGTCCGTACCACTACTGCTGTCGGTAGCCATAGTGCCGGGAACCCACATTTCATCGCAGATATTCTCCAGACCGACAACATCATACCCCCATTTCCAGGACTCACCGTGCGCACTCTCCGGGATGTAATATATAAAGGCGGTTTTCAAGTTATGGCTGGTCGCGTTGAGCTTGATTTGATTCATGAAGTTGTTGACCAGACTGGTTTTATAGAGGTAATACCGCCTCCACCACTTATTATTGGCATCTACTGTCGTAGGCATGGTTCCGGTAGTATAAGTTTCGCTGAAGTTCGTCTGGCAGTACGTGGAAAACTCCGCCACATCGTCGGAATGATTGTCGGCCACTTCCGTAGCATCGACCTCGTGGAACATTACCCCTTCCAGGATATTGCCGTTGCTCGATCCGATATAGGCGGCGTAGTTTGTGGCTATCTCGTCTATTTCGGCGTTATACAGAGCTATCATGCGCGTATCGTTCAGACCGTATATATCAGTACCAGGCCAATAGTCATTAGGGGGCGTCCATACC
>JAQVUQ010000219.1 GCA_028699365.1 bacterium
TCCGGGAGCACGTCATAGTTATACCAATCATCCTTCTCATGATAACAGAGCAACCGGCTTCCGTCAGGTGATTGCCAGCGGTAGAGCTTGGGACCATCCAGCGCCCGACAATGATAATAGTATTTGACGCCCGTCCTTGATAAGATGGCCGGAACATTGAGATTATGGCCAAACGTGTCAGGTTCAAAATCCAATTGTATATCATCATAACCGAGGCCGAACAAATCACGGAAGTAACGCTTGGCGTACAATATCTGCCGCACCTGGCTTTCCCCGGAGGCCAGGTTCTTATCCCCCTCCACCCAAGTACAGGAGGATACCTCCCAGCGTCCTTCAGCCACCCGCTTCTTTATCTCATTCAGCATATCTTGATCGTATTTCTCCACGATTCTGTAAACCGAGGCCTGGCTCTGCGAGAAAGTAAAATCAGGATAGCGCTCCATCAGTTTCAACATGGTCGCAAAGGTATCCAGGGTTACGGCCACCGTCTCATCGTAACCCCACATCCAATTCATATCAATATGTGCATGAGCTACCATGTTTACCGTAAAGCTCTTGAGCAGATGCGCTGTTTCCGGCAGCAAAGCTTCACACTCGCCGACAAGGTTTGCAGCATTATCTCCATTGAGACTGCTTAGACGCTTTTCCATCAACCCTTTAGCATCTTGTATCTCAGATTTCACCTTTGCCTGAGGATAAAGGACCTGCATTGCTTCGGCGATCCTGATTTCCATCTGCAAGCGCTCCAAAGAGTGCTTTACGTTCTCCTGAAAAGCATTGTCTTTCACAGATTTACAACCTCCATGCTGTTACCGTAAGCTGCCGCCGTATCCAGACAGTTTACCCCACCTTATTTGCAGCTGCATCGAGCATATCCCGAAAGTAACGGCTGAGGCCGATTACATCGGCTCCCAGATTGATAAACCTGTATCCCATATCCACCAGTTCCGCCATGGTCTCCGGACTGCCCACAGTCCCGGCATACTTGCCGTGGGCCCGCGCCGCTTCGGCTACCCGGCGACGGGCTTCAATCAGCCGGGGATGATCCCACTGTCCGGGAGCGCCTATCCCATGACTGAAGTCGCCCGGCCCGAAGAAGAGCATGTCGATGCCTTCCAGCGCCGCTATCTCATCCAACTCTGCCAAAGGCTCCGGGTCTTCTATCTGCACTACCACAAATCGCTGTTCGTTGGCCTGCTTCAGATAATCTTCGAAAGGTATGGCACAGTAGGCGCCGTCGGCATTGCCGCCGTCTACCGGGCGACGCCCCACCGGGTGGAAGCGTGTTATCCTGACAACAGCCCGTGCATCCTCCAGGCTCATGATGTGGGGCACCATGATTCCGGCGGCATCCATCTCCAGCGGCCTGACATAGTCGCTGTATCCCCCTCTGGATACTCGCACCAGCACATCCACGTCATAGGCCTTGGCCGCCCGTATCTGCTGCTCTATAACGGACAGGTCGTTGGGCACATGTTCCATATCGTTCCAGAGGCAATCGAAACCGGACATAGCCGCTATCTCCGCCACCCGGGGATCACCCAGATTGAGCTTTGTGCTGATCGCCGTGCCTCCGGCTCTCAGCTTTTTCAATACCCGGCTGGGCCTCATGCTTGCAGGCTCCATACAATCGCTTTTAAATTCCAATATCCTGTCCTCCCATATCAACTATGACCTGTCTCGTCCAGCGCTACCTCGCGGCCGCCCTCTTCCCGGTCATAGCCGTTGAAGATGGCGCTCCAGGAATAGGGGTGCCCGTTGCCGTCCACCATGCCCAGCATGGCCAAGCGTATATCTTTATTTAATGTATCCATGTTGTATACAATTATAGCGCCAATGAACCGCTTTTGCAACGTGATAACGGTTTTCCGCCATCACGGAGCGATCTTCGTGCAAAAATAACTGGCCAGAAAGCCGCCCCGGCTGCAAACGAGGTTATCAATTCCCTGTGTCTGAGCTTTCCATCCGGTATAATCCAGCATAGCCGGCGAGATATCCGCCGCATATACTCTGGCGCATCTACCGGCTGCCCGGATGGCAAAGGCTCCCGTGCCGCAGCCGAACTCGGCCACTGTGTGGTCCGGCTGCAAGCCCAGGCCGTTGATAATGGCCTCGTTCTCCTTATCCACATCCCGGAATTGGCGGTGCCTAGCATCGTAGGCCGCCACTACCTCCCGGCTGGCAAAGTCCTTGCCGGTATGCGTCATCTCATCATATTGCCATGAGGATACTGCCATAATAAGAACTCCTTACGATTGAACTTCAGGTCTCTTCCGTCTGAAGAAGGCCAGGTAGATGATCTCCAGCAGGCCGACGGTATTGAGGATCAGCAAAGCGATGTACCAGGCCAGTTGCCCCCTGCGGGCGGAATGCCACAGGGCCAGCCCTTTCCAGATCAGGCTCCAGATAAGAAATACAGTCAAAAGAGCAGGGTTGTTAAAGGGTGCGGGAAGTTGAGAAAACTGCGGCATGGATTTTCACTCCTTCATCACGGATAATTCTTTATAAAAGCATTTTACCACAATTCGACAGTGGATAATCAGTTCAATATCCCTCCGCTTCGGGATCCCAATTAAAGACGCGAATCATGGTCTCTCTATCCAGCCACAAAGCAGCCAACCGAAGACGCTGTTCACGTTCGGAGCAAGGCCCGTATTGCTGCAGGATACGGGCAAGAGCAAGCTGTTGAACAGCCTTGGTCAGTTCGGTCACTCGTTTTAATTTCTCCTGAGGAGACATCCGGCGGTAGCCTTCAATTAATATCTCCTGTATTTGGGGAGAAGTATCCCGGGCATACTCAGACATACGGTTCCCTCCTGCTTATAATGACTTAGGAGCCCTATACAGTATTCTCCCTTCCCTGTTTACAGAATAAGCTATTGTATCCGGCGGTAGCAGATGCAATCATACTTCGCTTAAACGGTCATACGGTTCTCTTACATCCAATCCTGGTATAAGACGAAAATGCTTTAAGTTGAAAGTATATAGAGTAGCTGAACGGGAAATAGCCATAGCAGCTATCAAACTGTCCGGAATACTTAACCCACCGCTGAACCGATATACAGCAAGCAAATCAAAAGCGCACGTAAATTCTGTCGCCTCGGGCCATATAACATCAAATGCTTCAAGAAATTTATTTACTTTCTGCGCATCTGCCCGCGAACAACAGCCAATTATCAATTCCATCGCCACTATACCCGGCACTTGGAAAGGTTCAGCGACAACTCTTTGCATCCAGGCACAGGCAGCAGGCGTTCGGCGTAGACAATCAACAAGGACATCCGTATCGAGCAACACCGTCATGCCGGTCTTTTCCAGGCTGTTCCGCGTAAACTTTCAGCAAACTCTACGCTATCCTGTATGTCTGAACGATCCTTCCACATGCCGCAAAATTCTGATTGCGCCAGATCACCTAACGTTTTAGTTGAGTTTTTTGCCCGCGTCACAACAACCAGAACCATCTCCGTAGGACCAACAGGAAAATCGGACGGTAATGTGATGCATACTTTATGATCCGGTGGCACTTCGGTTGTTAAATTGAACGTTTTAACCAAAGTAATGACCTCCCTGCAATATAAATTCTGTAAACATGTTCCCTTGCGCGTGACAATTGTATTACGTATTTAATATAACATGCCGCCAAAAATCATGTCAAAGCACCCATACAGCCGGATAACATCAATATCCCTCTACTTCAGGATCACAATTAAAGAACTTTATGACTTTTTTCAGTAATTCCTGTTGTGACACTTTGATAATCTCTCCAGCAGCAACATTTGGAATTCATCGTTCGAAAGATCAGGGTATCTCGCATGTAATCCCTGGACAAAAAGACGCCGGCTAAGGTCCGATAGCTCAAACGCTTTGGACAGCCTCTGTTCCGGGGTCATACGCCGCAGGATTTGTATATATAATTCTTGATTAGGACGCTTTTTGATGTTCATCAGTATCAACCCCATATCTCATTCGAGCGTTTCCCTCTCTTGCGGTGGTTCCTGCTGCCGCATTTGATTGCATAGAATATCCTCTCAAAACCCTAATGAGCTTTGGTTGATGCTTTCTAGTTCCATGATGGAATTAGAAAGCTTGATCTTTTTGTCAATTACTTCAACAGCGCCTTTATCACATCTTTTCAATAATTCGCATGCATCGTCTAAACTGGCAACAACGAAAAACCGTTTCTCCGGGAATAAATATACGAGAGCTTTTTTGTTTCTCTTTAGAAGCTCGACAACGTTGCTTATTGAACCAGGGCTTTTTCCATCCCATAACACGAAACCGTAGTCTGCTTCTCCGGCCATCTCTCTATCCTTCTGCATATAGAACTCCCGGCCTTTATGTCCAGAGTCAACTCTTATCCGCTTCACACTCCAGTTGCCTACATTATTGCGACAAGATTGCCCCGAACAAAATACTATAACATTAGAATAGTTCATGTCCGCTAAGTATTCCTGTAATGCCTTATCTGCCCCGTTTGCATCACCTACGACAACACGAAATCCCTTCTCGACTATGTTGCCAAGGCGGGTTAATATCTCCCCATTAAGATGATTGATTCTTCTGGAACCTGACAAAAATACAGTTATCATCTTTTACTCCGCGTTTTTGTCATAGTCAAAACAAAAACCGCTTTGACCTTGGCTATATTATACAGCAACTCAGTTGCCACCGAAAGTGTATCTCCTGAGCGATATAGATCATCCACTAACAACACACTCTGGCCTGAAATATTGTAATCCTCCGATATGGTAATAATATCTTTCAAGTGCCTCTGCCTCTCATCAGGGTCATCAATATTCTTCAACTCAGGTCCGTCTGTCTTTTTAACAAGTAAGTTTTCCAACACTAATACGTTCGTTCTTCTTCCCAACTCTCTTGCTATTTCAATTACGGGCTGTATTGGCCGCCAGCGGGTAGCCGGCACAGGAACAATAGCATCCATTGTTTCAATACCTTTGTATTTCTCCAGTAGATCAACGATTTTTGCTACAGCGCTCTTATCTCGATCATATTTTAAATCATAAACGAGCTGTCCCATTTCACTTCTTGTATTCTTCCAACGATCATGTCCGTGCTCATCTACGCCGAGATAAACACTATCGAGTGTATGAACATCATAAGCAAAACCCTTTTTCCAGTTTCCTTTCAGCTCTATAGTCATCCTCGTAAATCCTTTGTATGCATGCTAAAGTTTCTACATATAAAACAAGCCCTTATCCTTTAACTTCC
>JAQVUQ010000220.1 GCA_028699365.1 bacterium
ACGTGTAGAACGCCTTATGCGTAAGATGGTATTGGAGGCAATCTATCCCAAGCCCAGGCTAAGTCAGCCGGCAGAGGGAGCCCAGATATATCCATATCTGCTGAAGAATGTAGTGATAGAGCACTCTGATCAGGTATGGAGCACGGATATAACGTATCTGCGGCTGCGGGGAGGATTTGCCTATCTGGTAGCGATAATTGCATACGCTACTTGAAAAAGTGGAGCATGATGCACTGAGTTTACCGCCGAAGCAACGTGCATTTCTCGCAGATCGTCTCCTGAGTTCGCTCGGCGGCGAAGTTCTGAGCGATATTGATGCCGTATGGGTTGTGGAAGCTGAGCGCCGTTATCAGGAGTATAAAGAGGGAAAACGTACTCCCATCCCGGCAACGGATGTGTTTGCAGAAGCTGATCAATTACTGAAATGAAAAAGGTTATCTTTGACCCCGATGCACGAACTGAATTCCTGGCAGCTGGCAGCAATAGAATATTATGAGGAATGCAGGTGCGGACTGGGTTATAGTTTTCGTTTGCTTGTTGAATCGGCAATTAACAATATTTACGCAAACCCTCTTTGTTATCGTGTTCTCCATGTGCCGTTCAGGCGCTGCCTTATCCAGAAGTTCCCTTATGCAATTATATTTTCTATCGAACCGGATTGTATCCTGGTTCTCGCTATTGCACATCTGAAACGCAAGCCGGACTGTTGGTGTCAACAAGCGCATTGAAAGACATCGATAAGCACGATTGCTGAGGTAACCGTCCGGGACAAATCCTTGTCCGACCAGACGGTTACCTCCAGTTGCTCGCCGGGCGTTATCAGCCTCTCAGCAGAAGCCTGTCCGGATAGTAATACCAGTAATATGGAAATGAAAAGAAACGCTCGTTTAAAGAGGGCGTACATAACAATCCTCCCCTCGGTATTCGCTTACTCGGGGGGAGGATGTTGCAGGAAGTGTGCAAAGAGAGAACCTTTATGCCGGCCGGTCCAGGCGGTAGAGAGGCACTAGAACGAATAAGATACCTGACAAAGGTTTTTCTCAGTATCAGCCGACGATACTCTTTACAATAGTCTCATAATTAGTCAGGGTTCTGGGCCTTATTTTACGCCCTATAGGTGAAGCAGAGGGCATTAGAACAAATCCTCTTCCGCTACCGTAAGTTCCCTGCTTAATTGCTCTCCTGACAACTGTTTCAAAGGCCCTGGGTTCCATATTCTCTATATCGGTTATCTCTAGATTGCCAAACAGTACAAGGTCTCTCCCATATTCACGTCGTACTTCATCAAGTTCAATATCCCCCTGTCCCGTCGGTTCTATCGGATCAATTGCATCAACACCCATTTCAGCTATATACCGTAATATATTACGCATTCGGCCATGACAATGAATACGCACCAATCCGCCATATCGCTTTATAATATCAATCATCGGTCCTGTATAGCGCACCACATAATCCTTGAATAAGCGAGGTGGCAGGTAAGGTTCAGTCGCATATTCAGCACCACATATACGCCATAGGTGATCCGGGAATTCAGCAGCTATCTTCTCGACCACGGGATATATATGCCGGGCACATTTCTCCAACAGAGCATGAAATAGCTTCTGCTCCGTAAGAGCTATTACTGTGTAGTCAGACATATCAAAGAGTGAAGCGGCCAGGCAAAGCGGATCGGCAATATCCACCATGACTATCCCCTTATCACCTACTTCCTTTTCAGCTGCAAACAACTCCGTTAAATCCGGTTCTCGCAACAGCGCCTCATCAGGTAGATCGAGGTATGACTTAAGATCATCCAGATCTTTAATAATATGTTGCAATATCCAGACAGTGTCTATATCCTTATCTCTTCTCGATAGAGAACTAAGTTCACGGCCACCAATCTTAATCTTAGTCCGGTAATAATAAGAAAGATCATTCTCATAATTATCTTCTAGAAAATATTCCTGATAACAAGCAGTAAATCTTGGAATTAATGCAGGCCCTCTCATGCGTATCAGGTCTGTATGTTCCTCGGCAAGTTGCAATAATGGCTGCCATGACGGGTCATTATAAACATTAAAAGGATCGGGATCGTTCGGGTCAACTTTTAATCCGCCTACCTCATAAAAGTTTACTGCCGGTCTATCGACCGGTTGTCCGAGCAGTGTCCGTATTAAACGCTCCCGTCCAGTCATAAAAACTCACCTCTTGCTTATTAGCTTGCCTTTATCATATATCTAACCGTAATTATACGAATACCACCCTATTTTCTTTGATAGACAGGTCTGCCGCCAGGACTATCTTCAGTGCCTCAATGGACGCCTGCAACTCCTCAGACAAGTCGAGATCGTTTTCCAATGCGTCAAAGAAATAATCGTGTTCGCTTCTCAGAGAATTGCCTTTGCCCACTTCATGCCCCAGGACCCTTTCTTCAAAGACGGTTTCCTCCCAGGCGCAACCGGGATATGGCAGAGCCCGGTGCTGCAAGCGGTAGGTCGCCACCCGGGGCGGGTTATCCGGGGTGTTATGGTCAAGCTCATATACCATGCCGTAGCTGCCCTGAGGGCCAAAGAAGTCTTTGACATACCAGGCGTTGTCGCTGATCATCGGTCCCCATCCGGCTTCATAGAAGCCGGCCGATCCGTCGGCAAATCTCACCTGCATCAGACCGTAGTTATATTGACCTTCCGGCAACGACCGATCCAGACAGGCCCCCTGAGCGTAGACTGAAACAGCATTGCAGCCGGCGATCAGGCGCATTAGATCGATATAATGCACTCCGCAATCGGTCAGGGGCGAAGTATCCGCTATCAGGCGCTTCTGCGCCTCCCAAGTCTGACCGAACGTCTGCTGATTGCCGATCATGCGCATTACCAGCGGCTTACCTATCAGACCGTCACGCAACTTGCTTATTACCTCCGGCCAGGGCTGCATATATCTTAGCTGATGGCCTACCAGCAACTTGCCTCTGCCTTTAGCCGCCGCTTCCGCCATAGCCTGAGCTGATTCCAGAGTATGGCTTATCGGTTTCTCGCATAATACGTGTTTGCCATGCTCTAATGCAGCTATAGCTATTGCATGATGCTGGGAAGGTATGGTGGCGATAACCACTACATCCACATCTTCACCGGTTACCTCGTCCAGATAATCCACGCCGCACCGGGCAGCGCCGTATTTCATCATGCATTCGCCGGCTCTCGCCTCCACCTTATCTACGACAGAAACTACCTCAGCCCGCCCGCCGGCAAGAAGAGCTTCCAAATGCGCACATCCCATGCCACCGCAACCGATTAATGATACATTCCAGCGTTTGGACTTCATAATCTCAAATCCCCCTATATACTACAGTTACCAGCATCAAGAGTATTGCATTTCCACTGCAGTTTTATCTGCTTTTCTCAAGCAGCTTCCCATAATCAAGGGCAATTCGCCGACAGGCATCTTCAACCGTTATCTTTCCAATGCCGGCAAGCGCCAGTTTTTCACCGGCGTATTTTAGCCATTGATCCGTGCCGACACGGTAAGGTATTATTTGTGCACAATCCATCGTCTTAAGAAAGGCTTGATTAACATCACTTCTACCAGCATAGTCCTTAAAAGCAGGTGAATATGCTACAGACCGTAATACAGGCATCTCGGACCGCTCTGTCGATATCACATTCTGGACACCGCTACTGACGGCATATTTAATGAAATCCCAGCATTGACCAGGAGCTTTTGTCTTTGAATACACCCCCAGATATACAGCATCCTGGAACATGAAAGTTCGCTCACCTCGCGGGAACGGAACAACACCCCATCTTATTTGTTTATCTTTGGCCAATACATCCATGTACCACCTAGCAGTCAAAATCATGCCGATTTTACCGCTTCGAAATAAATCCTGCTCTCCGGCAGAGGCGGCTTTGCTGCCGGAATCAAGCTCCGCCATAGTCGGCACCACTTTATGTTTTGTCCTTAGAGCCATCCCCCAACGCACCGCGGTTACGGCGTCAGGCCTGTCAATAAGACATTTTTTTAAATCGGGACTGTATAGTTCCGCACCGAAGGCTTTTATAAGCATATAATAATCCCATCCCGATATATTGCTGCTTAAGCCACCGAAACCGTACGTGTCTGTCCGCCCATCGTTATTCTTATCTCTGGTCAGTTTTTTGGCAGTTCTCAAAAAGTCTTCCAGCGTCCAGTTATTGTCCGGGTATGATACCCCGGCATCATCAAACATCTGCTTATTATAGTAAATTGCCACAGTGTTAGTCCAAATCGGCACTGCATACAAGCGTCCCCGATAGGTGACTCCATCTTTCATGGAATCCCACATGTCCCCACGAATTTTCTGATAATCGCTATCCGATGCGAACCCGTCCAGCGGAAGCAAAACGCTCCTTTCAGCTAACTCACAAGCTTGTCTTCTGTCGAGAATCATAACATCAGGCGCCATTCCTCCTGCAAGCATTGTTTGCAGCTTTACCCAGTAATCACCCGGAGAGGAAAAAAGGGATATGTTTGAAGACGGAGATCGTTTTTTGTAACCGTCGACCATCCGCTTCCCAAAGGCTTGATTATAAATATCTCCCCACCACATCAACCTGATAGATTTATCGTTGTCCATCCCGTCACAGCCGAATAAGGACGTCATGAAGATAACCGCCGCGACAAATAGCATACACTTTCCCGTATTGAGATCATTTCTTCGCTTCATTTACTATGCTCCTTTTTAAAACACTAACAAACCTGATCATTTGACCATCATTACAGATGATCTTCGGTACTCAGGATTCCAAGATTTACAACCGGATTACGAGCCCTGACAGGCTTCAGCCGTGGTAGATCTACCGGAGGACGGTTTAGAATATTGCCGTTGGCATCCATATCGTCCTTATCCAGATCAATGCCCGGGCCATCATAAATCGAACGGTTTGCTGCCTCACGCTTTCTGCGCCATTCCGTCTCCGCTTCAGCCAGCGTATCAGGATCACGCTTCATGGCGTCGGCCACAACCGCCATCAGCCTGGGAATATAAGCACCGTATCTGATATAGGCAAAATTGAAATCCGCAAACTTGCGTATTCTCCCAGCATGACGGAGGAAGGTTCCTTCCAGATAATACTTTACATATGCGGCATAAGTAAAATCAGCAGTTATATCGTAAGCCAGACACACAATGCCTGTAAGGTAATGGGGTAAGTCACCGTACTGTGTCCAATAGAAACGCTCGTCGATAGACCAAAG
>JAQVUQ010000221.1 GCA_028699365.1 bacterium
TAAAGGCCGCCAAAGAGGTAAAAGACAAGCCGTCCATGATAAAAATCCGCACCGTCATCGGTTGCGGTTCTCCCAACAAGGCCGGCACCAGCACCATTCACGGTGAGCCGCCGGGAGGCGACGAGGTCCTGGCTACCCGTGAGTGTCTGGGCTGGGAGCATGAGCCGTTTGAAGTCCCCGGCGATGTTCTGGATTATTTCCGTCAGGCCGTTGACAGAGGTGCCGGTTATGAGTCGCAATGGAACGCCATGTTCAGCGCCTATAAAACCGAATATCCCGGAGAAGCGGCCGAATTCGAGCGCGTTATGTCCGGGCGCCTGCCGGAAGGATGGGAGAAGGCTCTGCCCGTCTTTACTCCTGACGACAAAGCCGAGGCTACCAGAAGCCTGTCCGGCAAGGTGCTTAATGCGCTGGCAGAGGTGATGCCGGAACTGATGGGCGGCTCCGCCGATCTGGCTCCCTCCACCAAGACGCTGCTTAAGTCTGCGGGAGACTTTGCCAAAGGGGCTTATGAGAACCGCAATCTCCATTTCGGCGTGCGTGAGCATGCCATGGCGGCCATATGCAATGCCATGGCACTGCACGGCGGTCTTATTCCTTACTGTGCCACCTTCATGGTCTTTGCCGATTACATGAGAGGGGCTATGCGCATTTCCGCCATATCCGATGCCGGTGTCGTTTACGTTCTGACGCATGATTCCATCGGCGTGGGTGAGGATGGGCCCACCCATCAGCCGGTGGAGACGCTGGCCTCGATGAGAATAATGCCCAACATGCTGGTCATGCGTCCCGCCGACGGCAATGAGACCTCCGGAGCCTACAAGGTGGCTATAGAGAACCGTCATCGTCCCACCGCACTGACTCTGACCAGGCAGAATTTGCCGCAATTGCCCGGCAGCTCGATAGAAGCGGTGGCCAAAGGTGCTTATGTCCTGCGGGATTGGGCAGGCATGCCTGAGATCATCATGATCGGCACCGGCTCCGAAGTCAGCCTTTGCCTGGCCGCGGCCGATCAGCTTGCGGCAGAGGGCCGCAGCGTTCGTGTGGTCTCCATGCCCTGCTGGGAGCTGTTCGAGGAGCAGGATGCAGCTTATAAGGAAGCCGTGTTGCCGGCGGCCGTAACCAGGCGGGTTGCGGTTGAGGCCGGGGTCAGCTACGGCTGGCAGCGCTATGTAGGACCGGAGGGAGAGATCATAGCTCTGGACCGCTTCGGCGTCTCCGCTCCCGGCAAGGTCTGCATGGAGAAGTTCGGCTTTACCGTGGACAACGTGCTGGCAACGGCCCGCAGAGTTTTAAGATAATCCGGAGGTAAGTGTTTTGTTGAAACTGGCTTTTATGGGATTTCGCCACGGGCATATAATGGGCCTGTACGGTTATGCCGCCAAAAGCGAAGACGTCGTCATCGTGGGAGCCTGTGAGGAGGATGCCCAGACCGCATCTCAACTGCGGCAGGGCGGTCAGGTAACGCTGACCCACGACGATTACGGGCGCATGCTGGATGAAACGGATTGCGATGCTGTAGCCGTGGGAGATTATTACGGCAAGCGTGGCAGCATCATTATCGAGGCTCTGAAAAGAGGCAAGCATGCCATCGCCGATAAGCCCATCTGCACCAGCCTGGAAGAGCTGGACGAGATTGCCGCATTATCAGTTCAAAAGGGACTCAAGGTAGGCTGCCAACTGGATATGCGGGACACCGGGAAGTTCATTCGCGTCAGGGAGTTGGTGCAGGAAGGCGCTATCGGAGAGGTTCATGCCGTGTCCGTCGGCGGCCAGCATCCTTTGATGTTCGGCACACGGGCGGGATGGTATTTTGAAGAGGGTAAGCACGGCGGCACCATCAACGATATCGGTATACATGCCGTGGATATGATACCCTGGGTAACAGGCAAGGCGTTTACCCGCGTAACCGCCGCCAGGACTTGGAACGCCTTTGCAGCGGAGGCACCTCACTTCAACGATGCCGGGCAGTTCATGATGGAGATGGAAAACGGCTGTGGCGTTATGGGAGATGTCTCCTACTTCATGCCCGACAGTATGGGCTATGTCTTGCCGCAGTATTGGCGCACGACCCTTTGGGGACGGAAAGGGATAATAGAGGCATCTATGAACATGCCGCATATATCCCTGGCCAGGAACGGCAATAAAGAAGTGGAAGAGATAGCACCCGGTGACGGCACTCCGGGCGGATACCTCAGATCATTTATAGCAGAGATAAACGGCGCTGGAGGGTTGATCTCTCCTTCAACCGATGAAGTTCTCCGGTCTTCCCGGATAACTCTGAAGATACAGCAGGCTGCCGACCAGGGCCTGTGTAACGTGAAGCTATAGGTAGACAAATAAGGAGGCAATACGATGAGTCGTGAAGTCAACTCTATCGATCTTATCAATACCATCGAAGGTTCGCTGCTGGAAGGCTTCTTCCCGGCCGGTTGGGATCTGGCCAGGATAGATGCCTGCTGCAGCAATCCTCCGGAAACGGTGCTTGACCGGCAAGCGTGGTGGAATAAAGGCTTTGAGCCCATTCCCTGTGAAACGCTGGCTGATTTCGATACCATGCTGGGCCATGAGATAGCCCTGCAGATAAAGCTGGCCCGGGATGCCGGTCGCAAACTGGCTTTGATCCTGCCCGTCGGTCCTATGGGCATGTATCGCTGGGCGGTCTATTTCCTCAAAGAGTGGGGCGTCAAGTGCGACCACGTTTACGGCTTCAATATGGATGAGTGGAGCGATGCCGAAGGCAACACCTTGCCTTCCGATAATCCTGGAGCTTTCCGGTTTGCCATGGAGGGAGCCTTCTACGGGCCCCTGGGCGAATTGACCGTTCCGGAAAACCAGCGGCACTTTGCTACCCGCGAGCTTCTGCCCACATATGCGGAGCGTATCGCCGCCCTCAAGGCGGAAGGAGCGCAGTTGCAGGTTATCTTCGGCATAGGCCGGGTATTCCATATCGCCTTCTGGGAGCCGCATTTTGCGGCGGAGTTCTCCACCGATGAAGAGTGGAAGCAGCAGACCCACAGACTGGGCGCCAAGTTGCATCCCCTGACGGTGGAACAGAATGCCGTCACCAGCTTCAAGAGCCGGACAACCCTGGTGCCTGCCAGAGCCAATACCATAGGCCCGGGGCTCTTCCTGCAGGCCGACCGTATTATCGGCGGCGCCGACGGCATATTCGGACGCGGCATGCAGTGGCAGGGAATCAGCCTCTGGGTAACCTTCCGCTACGGACCGACCCGCTGGATTCCCAGCAGCTATATGCCGACGCTGCCCGGACGGCTCTTCTTCCTTAAGGATCTGGCCGGTCCGCTGGAAGCCGAGTGTAATTAGGGGCTTGGCATGGCAAGAATGAGTTGTAGTTTTTCTTCATCGGTTCTGGGCATGGCCACCGGTATGGAGGTAATTCTGCCGCAGCCCGATATGAGCACCCTCAGTAAAGAGCGGATAGAGGCCGGCTGGCCGGTTCTCTACCTGTTGCACGGGCTGTCCGACGATCACACCATGTGGCAGCGGCGAACCTCGATAGAGAGATACGCCACGGCCAGGAATCTGGCGGTAGTCATGCCGTCAGGCGGCAGAAGTTTCTACACCGACATGGCCAGGGGGTATAACTACCGGACCTTCATCAGCGAGGAGTTGCCTAAGATTGTCCGCTCGTTCTTCCGTATATCCACAGCCAGAGAGGACACCTTTATAGCCGGGCTTTCCATGGGCGGATACGGAGCCTTCAAGACAGCCTTGAGCCTGCCGCAGAACTTTGCAGCAGCAGCCAGCCTTTCAGGCGTTGCGGACATAACGGCATTTACAAACAGGGATATGAATCAAATGGAAGCCGGCAATATCTTCGGGGACGACCTGGCCGTTACCGGCACCGACCATGACCTCTTCCACCTGGGAAGCAAGCTTGCTGCCGATGAGAGTGCGCCTGATCTGATGCTTTATCAGTGCTGCGGCACAGAGGATTTTCTCTATCATGATAATCTGCGCTTCCGGGATCACGCCATGTCACTGGGCCTGAATCTCCTCTATGAGGAAGGACCGGGCATTCACGAATGGGCATACTGGGATAAGCAGATTCAAAGGGTTATTGATTGGCTGCCGATAAGAGCATAGTATATTCTGGATTATTTCCGGCAAACAGTGTAAAATTACCTGACAATAATTGTACATGGTGAGGTAAAAATGCTGTTTGAAGAATTATCGAAAAAAGGAACCGAATTTTTAGGAGTTAAATATCCCATTATCTCCGGAGGCATGACCTGGATCAGCGATTTTGAGCTGGTGCGGGCTGTGGCTGAAAACGGGGCTTTCCCTGTTCTGGCCGGGGGGAATATGCCGCCTGAAATCTTTGAGCAGGAGGTGGACAGGTGCATAGATAACCTGGATAAGCCTTTTGCGGTTAATCTGATCACCATATCGCCCAATTACCGGGCGCAATATGAAATACTTTTGAACAAGAAGGTGCCCTTCGTCGTCTTTGCCGGCAGTTTCCCGCGCAAAGCAGATATACAGGGGATGAAAAAATCCGGCAAGAAGACTATGTCCTTTGCCTCGGAAGGCTCGATAGCCGGGCAGCAGATAAGATTCGGCATCGACGCTCTGATTCTGGAAGGCAGCGAGGCGGGAGGCCATATAGGTCATGTCTCTCTGATGGTACTCCTGCAGCAGGTGCTGTTCAACTACGATCAGGTGCCGATATTCGTGGCCGGCGGTATCGCTTCCGGCAAAATGATAGCGCATCTGCTGCTGATGGGTGCGGCCGGCTGCCAGCTCGGCACTGCGTTTGTCATGAGCGAGGAATGCACCGCACATGCCAATTTCAAGAAAGCTTTTGCCAAGGCACATGCCAGACAGGCCATCTCTACGCCGCAATACGATTCCCGGCTTCCGGTAGTAGCAGTGCGGGGTATCAGGAATCAGGGCACGGAGGAGTTCGGCAGGCTTCAGCTTGAACTGCTGAAAAAGCTCGAGGCCGGCATCCTCTCCAGGGAACAGGCTCAGTATGAGGTTGAGAACTTCTGGGTCGGTGCGCTGCGCCGTGCCGTGGTGGACGGGGATGTTGATGCCGGTTCTCTGATGGCGGGGCAGAGCGTGGGATTGGTCAGGGACGTTCTGCCGATGAAGAGCATAATAGAGAACCTGGTGAACGAGGCGCGGGCTGAACTGGCTGTGGTGCGGGACAGGCTTACTTGAGCAACTGC
>JAQVUQ010000222.1 GCA_028699365.1 bacterium
AATGTTATCCTCCTTTTCCCGTCTACGCGGGGGCTTCAACTGGAGGATAACATTTTTTTATCCCTTACTATCATAGTCGGCTAACGGCTTCCTCTATCGCTTGTCCCAAAAAACTTTACATGCACCCTATACCAGGTTGGATCTTTCTGATTTGTCTTTCTCTTGTGCGGCTTACCATGCCTATGGCGGGAGTGATATCCAGGCAGGCAAATCCTGCTTTCATCAGCTACGCTCTCCTTGATCAGAATTCGCAGACGTAACTTATGGGCATTCCAGTGGCAGCGGAATTGATGGCTGCTTCGGCAAAGGCTACGGTACGGGTCCCCTGGTAGACATCGGTGAGGCATTGTTCGTTCCTATCGATACAGGAGACGAAGTCTTCCAACTCGTGCCGCACGTTATGATTGGCTATCATAACCGGTATCCTGGAAAACTCCAGGTTTTTGGAAGCGATATATACCGGTTCTTCGCAGATCTCTATCTCTCCTATGCGTCCTGAATCCAGCAGCAGCTTGGCCGCACGGAAGCCGGGTGCGTAACGCCCCACCTGGCCGGTCATGAAGAAACGTTTGTATTCCTTTACCGTCGCTATGATCTTACGGCACTCCGCTACCGTCGGCGCCAGCGGTTTTTCACAGGCTATTTGTAATTCCGTCCACTGGACATTTTATCTCCTCCTACCAGTTACTGATCTCCAGCAGACGGTAGCTCTGCGGATAGAAGCTCAGTTTGACATTCCCGTCCTTCTCCGGGTTTATGCCGTAATTCTTAAGCGCATCCCAGACTACCACGCGCGGCTTGGTAAAGCCCAGTTTCTCCTTGTCTATCTTGAGAGTTACTTCTCTCCCCATCGCTTCCAGGTTGGAGATAACTACCAGGGCTTTGTTTCCCTTATGCAGGTAGATACTGGCCGGCAGTGCTTCCGGATATGTTGTTACAATACCCTCGTTCTTCCAGTAGGGATGCCACTGGGCGGAGGCGGTATCGAACTTCTTCATTATCCTGACGATGGCGCTCCAGGGTCTGCCCTCACGCTCATAGGAACTGTCGTCCAGCCAGGGGGCCTGAGCATTGTGTGAGTAAACCTCGAACTGGACATCGTGCAGCAGGGCCATGGCTCTCATCTGGTTGCTTTTTACCGGCAGGTTCATCCAGTCGGGCCACATCTGCACGGTGGCTACTCCGTTCAACTGGGTCATGAACCTTATGCGGTAGGATTCGGGAGAGATAACGCCCAGCACGGTATCCCCGGCTGTGTATTCGGCCTCGCCGTGGTGCTGGATATCGCTGAAGCCGCTGACAAAGTAACCGCCCCCGGCATGCAGTGTCACCACGCCGTTATCTATTACCTGCCCGTGCAGCATGGTATAGAGCCTCTTGCACATCTCCCGTATGGCAAAGAGGGGATATGAGCCGTGCAGCTCGCCGTTACGGTAGAAACCGTAGCCATTCAAATCGTTGGTGGTCAAGCGCGGGCTAAAGGTACCGTCCAGCTTGACGCCGCTGAACTTCAGCTCTTCCACCATATACTTTACGCCGTCCAGAAAGTAATCCTGGTAAGCCCGACTGGCAGGGTTATGCCAGAAGCAATCGTAGCCGCAGTCAAAGACGGGGTCCATCAGCATCTCCCGGCCGAAGCTTCGGAAATCGGGGATGTTCTTGTTGACGCCCCAGGAACCGTAATATACTATGGGCAAATCCTTTCCCGCCTGCTGTCTGGCCCTGTCCACGGCTCTCTTTAAAGTATCGTGCCATTTATCGGAGTATGTCCGGGGGCAGCCGAAATGCCCGGTATCGCTCATATTCATGTAGAGGTTCCATAAACCAGGCAGGCTTTGGGACCAGGCCTTGAGATTATCTGCACTCTCAGGGCGTTCGTCAGGATCTTTAGCTCCCAGAATCCATGGATTATCCCCCCACATGCGGCTTAATTGGTTAACACCACGGGAGGCGTCCTTGACCGGAGTGACCATCATACCCCAAGTCAGTTTCAAGGGCTGGTTAAGAGCCGTCTCCTTATCCACCATATTGATCTTCAGGCTGCAGGCGCTATCGCTTTCTTCCAGGAATATGACTCTGTCTTCGGAGGCATTGCTCCACCCCTTATCGTTCTCAGACATCCATTCTATGCCTCTGTCCTCTGCTCCAAGATAGACCCGGTAGGTGAAGGGTATGCCCTGCGGGAAGTTATTCTTCCAATCGGAGACTACTCCGTCTATGCCTTTACCCGGTATCTTATACTTCTTGAGATCGGTATACCAGGTCCCCATCCAGTAGTATTTGGCCCACTCCTTCTTCACGGGGATGTTCAGGCTCAGTGTTGAGAGCGAGACTCCCTTGCCGACGGGCTGCAGTTCCACATCAAAGCGCATCATCCCGTCATACTCCACCAGAATATCGGCTTTTAAGACTATGTTATCGCTAACGGCCCGATACTCATACCTGGCCTTGACGGCATCCTTCTCTTTCAGTGTTATCTCTCGGCTCTTCCATTTGCAGGGGATGCCTTTCGCCTCTATCTTCAGCTCTGCCGGGGCTGCCAGGATATTTGTTCCCCGTGCTATTATCCTCTCCGGCAGGAAGGAATCTTTGAAATAGTAGTCACGGTTCCAGACGGATACCTTATGCTCAAGACCGGTTGTCCCATACCAGGGGGCGGGCTTGGGATCGGCACACTCGGATGCCTCAAGCGGTGTCCAGGGTACGGGCGGCTTATCCGCATAACCCAGCTTGTTGTTCCACCATGACGGGTCTTCCGGCCGCTCCATACTAACTTCACGGCTGTAGAGAACTTTGCCTCCTCTTTTAGCCTCCACCGTTACGGTATAGGTTCCTTTACCGGTATCTCCCGTATCCAGGTAGACTTTGGTTTTATTCATATCCTCACTGTAGGCTGTCTTCTCCTCATCGATTACGCTCTTGCTGCCGGAATGCCTCAGCCTGAAGATTAACGTATCTCCCTTTTTCAAATCGGCGTATTTCAGATCGGTAATCGCTCTTATCTTCTTATGCTCCAGGAAATAGGGGGTTAACTCAGTATCCAGCGGCTTGTTCACTGCTATAGCAACAGTCTGTGATGCCAGCAGAGCCCCGCTGTCCTTATCCTCCAGCCGGTAGTTGACCAAGTACTCTCCGTATTTAAACGGCTGCTCTGCCGTCAGCAACTGCTTCTCTCCGGGCTTGACGGTCACTTCCCGGCTGTTCTCACCTATGAAGGTATAGCGGTCGTTAAGCTCTTTTAGGTAGTCACTCTCTCCCTTGTAGAAGATTATCTCCTTGCCTTCCTGTATAGGCTGACCTGTCTGTTTGACATACTCTATCCTGTCCCAAGTGCCGATAAAGCTCTTCAGCCCTTCGCCTGGTAAGGATGGGGCGTAGTAGAAGCTGCTCTTCAGCCTGAGGTTAAGATCGGCTTTACCTCTATTGACAACCTCTCCCTGTAGGCCGATCTTTTCTGCAGACAGAACACCTATCTTATCCAAGTGTACGCTTACCGGCTTATCCATAAAGGTCAGCCTGGCCTTGTTAAGTGAGTCGAAGTTGCCCCGGTAGGCCCAAATGTTGCTCAGGCAGATAAGTTCACGCTGTGGGGTCTGCTGATTGATGTAGAAATCCATTAGCCAGGTAGTGCCCGGCTTAAGCGGGTCTGCCTTGAAGAACTGGGATACGGGCACGGCCACCTCCCCTTCCCATCCGTAGGGCGTAACGTGTGAGTTGTACTTCCATCCGCCCTTCCAGTTGCTATCCCAACCGCTCTTGCCTAACTCGCCGAAGGCGCTGGAATAGGCTCCCGCGGCATTGCCCCCTATAGTATAGTATCGGTCTATGCCGTTGCTACGAAGTCCGGGCTCGATGATTATCTCCGCGTTATCGTCTCTGGTCCAGATATCCGGCTGCCATCCTGCCGGGAAGGTGATCTTGGGCTTCTCTTCTCCCCTGGGACGATATACCTGCCAGGCAAGATAGAGGGTGTCAGCTGTATATCCCAGCCGGAGCGTAACCTTATTCTCCGACAGGCTCCCGGTGGAATTGGCATATAAAGCACAGGTGGAGACTGCCTCATCCCACTCTCCGGCTGCTATTATCCCATCCACTACTGGGGCCTTACTCAGAGGCGATACGGCCAGATTGGGCTGCCGGCTCCAGTCAGCAGGAATTAAAGGCGTCCCGGCGGCAGACAAGCTGCCGCTCAATCCTGCCAGTAACAGTAACTGTGCTGTAATAATTCTCAACAGCTTCATCGTCTTACTCCTTCACTACGCTTCATTGTCCTACTTGCCTTACATCGATAAAGATACCCTTCTCCGAGGATTCCTTGGCTGCCAGGCAAGCATGAACGCTCTGTATGCCCATGCTCACCGGGGTGCGGCTTTCACTTATCCGGCCCTCAATAAGTCCGATAAAGTCACGGGCCAATTCCATATCTCCCCCAAAATGGGCCATATTCTCACCCGCCTTTACCGTATCGGTAAACGGCTGGTGGTGTCTTACTCTTTTCAATTCATTCTTATACCAGTCAAAACCGACTGTCCCTTCATAGCCGCTGATGACGGCCCCTCGGGTAGCGGCGTCTCGACGAACGTGGAAGACCTGGGTATAGACTCCCTTGGCGCCGTTGGCAAACTCCACCAGGGCGCTGGAGGAATCCTCGTTCATGCCCCTCTCCGGGCTGCCGCAATCCACACTGAACAGGCAGGGATGATCTTCAAGAAGGAAATCGCCAATCTCCGAACCGTTGCGTTTTCTGTTCTGAGGGCTCTCGGGGCAGGTGCCTGCCTCATCACACTTGGAGCACCTCAATCCGGCAGGCTTGTTGCCGCCGAAGATCCTACCGTGGGAGGCCATAGCCGCCACCTTAACTATGCTGGAATCCATAAGGTAACTCATATAATCGAAATCATGGGTAGCCTTCTGCAGAAAGAGCCCCTGGGTAATATCATACCAGCGATAATCCATACTGAAATAAATGGTGCCGTAGGAGACGTAGTTGGAGGCCATGATGTGCTCCGGTGAACCCACAGCCCCAGAGACTATGTATTCCCTGGTAAGCATGCAGAGCGGGGATACCCGCAGAGGAAAGCTGACCACTACCGGACATAGGCTCTTCTTATAAGCTCTCTCCAGTCACAAGGCCTGTTCCATGGAGATGGCCACCGGCTTCTCTAGGAAGAGAGGCAGATTATAGCGGGCAGC
>JAQVUQ010000223.1 GCA_028699365.1 bacterium
TCGGCAATTTCCTGTTTGACCAGCCTCATTTTGCCCACTATCCCTGGAGCCGGCAGTCGTTTGTCCCGGTCATTAAATTTAACGGCAGTAAAATTGCCGGAGTGGAACTTCGTCCGTTGTTTATCGAACTCGATCCATTGCAGGTGCGTCCTTCGACCCCGGATGAAAGCTCTTCCATGCTGGCACATCTGCAAGCGTGTTCGGAGCTTCTTACCAACGATGCCCGGATGAACGCCGCCAGGGATGAATTCTTCACTCATATCCTTCTGCCTGAGTTCTTCGGGTTTCTCAGGGTAACGGGCAATAATACAGACGGGGATTTTTCAGCTTTGATAGAACGTTTCAAGAAACAGGTCACCGTACACAAGCTGTTCAACGATTTCGTCTCCATCTACGGCGACAGGGAATTGTAGCATCGGCTGGTGGAGTTCGACATCTCACAGATCGAGGGCAAATCTGATAGCTTCATCGATCTCATACATCTTTTCCCTGTCGAGAGTCGTTAGTCTTTCACTCAATAAAGCCTTGCCGATGGTAAGAATGGTATCCAGATTGGCGACACATCTCTTGGGCAATCCGTCTCCCGGCCCGAGAACAACTTCAACAGGTATGTCCCTCGCTCTGGTGGTAACTTGAGCTACGGTAACGGCGTTGCGTACCGGATAAGCCTCATCTCTGGAGAGCAGAACCACCGGGCGTCTACCGATGGGCTGTGGCAGATCAGCCCACCATATTTCACCTCTGCGCACAGCTAAAAACCTCCGTCCATGACGTCGAGTTGAGCCTTCTCCAGTGTGGCGATCTCTTCAGGATCTTCCGGCATTCGCCTGTAGCCGTCCACGTATTTATCGATCTTCTCCCGCAGTTCTTCTCCTGCAAAGTAGGTGGCGACCATTTCATGGACCATGGCGCTCCGGCTGAGCCCCTTTGCCCGTTTGCTCTGCTCTATACGCTGGAAATCCTCATCCGGGATAGTGACCGTCATTCTTACGGTTTTCATGCGCTGTTCACCTCGTGCAGCATATTATTATCATATAAAAGTAATATTATAATAATATCAAGTTTAACCCGAAAATTCGTTGATGTCAACGATGCTCACTTAATCCAATCAACTGCCCCAATACCGGCAATCGGCACGATTTTTGCAGCTCTCTCCGTCGGCAACTACCGGCTTACACACTCCCTTGCCAGGACCGGAATCGCCTTACAGGCAGGATTCCCGGCAACTATGTCGAATAAATATAAATTGTGCCCCAAAAAAGGGCACTTTGAAAATTCAAGGGGGTGATCCGATGAAAGTGGAACCCACTCCCGGCCACGATACTGTCAGACGGCTGCAATTGAGCGCTGCGGCCTGCCTGGTAGTGTTGAGCATAGTGCTGTTTATGGCCGGACGAATATGGGTCCAGGGAACGGTAAGTAACGTAACGGAAACGAAGACTGCTGAAGAGCGCGGGCATTATCAGACGAAGATAGTGCTCGGGCTGTTTGTAATCGATATTGCAGATGCCGATACGGGATCCATGGAATTAGTAGAAGCCGCCCCGGTGGCCCTGGAAGAGGGCTTAGGACGGACAACCTTACCGGTGACCATAAGTATCGACGGTAAGGAAATGAGCCTGCTGACCGCCGGCAGGACGGTAAAGGAGTTACTGGCGGAACAGAACATAGCGTTGGGGAAATATGACAGAGTTTGCCCGGCGCCCACGGAAGCGTTGAAGGCCGGGCTGCTGGTGCGTGTCGTCAGGGTAGAGAAGAAGACCGTTGTTTCTACCGCTCCGATCAAGGCCCGGACGGTTTTCAGGCGTGATTACAGCCTGGAGCGGGGCCAGAGCAAAGTTGTCAGCCAGGGTGCCGACGGCGTGCTGGAGAAGAGTTACGTAGTCTATACTCGCGATGGGGTGGAGACTTTGCGCAAGCAGGTATCGCGCAAGGTAGCCGTGCAGCCTAAGAAGAAGGTTGTAGCCATCGGCACCAGATATTCACGCTCTTCCCGTTTTACCAGAGGTTATACCGGGGAAGGCCGTATGGTGGTCATGCATGCTACCGGTTATGATCCGGGACCCGGCAGTTGCGGCCGTTATGCCGACGGGTATACCTCTATCGGGTTGAGGGCCGGATACGGCGTGGTAGCCGTGGACCCTAAGGTAATACCGATGCGCAGCCGGCTCTATATAGAGGGCTACGGTTATGCCATCGCCGGAGATGTCGGCGGTGCCATCAAGGGACGGCGCATAGATCTGGGCTTTGACACCCGCCGGGAGGCGCTCAACTTCGGCCGGCGTAATGTCAAGGTCTATATTATAGATTAGATGACACAGACTCAATCGTTTGCAGGGACCTCCGCCGATGGCGGAGGTCCCTTGTCTTGGTGCGGGTATATTCGGGAAGGCGAGCTGATGACATTTGGGTGAGGAACAGAATCAGGTATCCGGTCAATTCGGCAGGGAATCGCTTTCCGCCAGAACAAAGCGGCTGCTGATGCACTATAACCTGCGAGCCAGCAAGAGATTCGGCCAGAACTTCCTGATCGACCGCAATATTCTTCATAAAATAGTGGAAGCTGCGGAGATCGGTCCTGCGGACAGGGTGATGGAGATAGGTCCCGGGCTGGGCGCTCTGACGGCGGAGTTGCTTGAACAAGCCGGCAAGGTCGTGGCGGTGGAACTGGACAGGGCCATGCTCGAGGTGTTGCGACAAGAACTGGGCGACGCCGGAAACCTGGTCCTGGTGGAAGGGGATATTCTGAAGCTCGACTGGGAAGAACTCTGGCAGCGGGAGTTCGACGGCCAACCGGCCGGAGTCCTGGGCAATATCCCCTACAACATCTCTACACCTATCATTATCAAGTTGCTGGCGCATCACCACCTGATACCATGGGCGATATTGATGGTTCAGCGCGAGGTGGCCGACCGATTGAAGGCCCGGCCCGGAAGTAAGGATTACGGCGCCCTGACGGTGGCTGTAGCTTACCGTGCCGAAGTCCGGCGTATCATGACGGTGACGCCTGGGGCGTTCAACCCGCCACCCAAGGTCTCCTCGGCGGTGATCCGCCTGGATATGCTGCCCCAGCCGTCTGTAGCGGTCCGGGATGAAGCCTTTTTCTTCAAAGTGGTTCGGGGCGCCTTTCAGCAGCGCCGGAAGGTGCTTGCCAACAGCCTGGCGGATAACCTCGGCATGACCAAGGAAAGAATATCTCAGGCCATGGAGGCAGCCGGTATACCGCCGAAAGCCAGGCCGGAGGAGCTGTCTTTGCTGGAATTCGGCAGGCTGAGCGATGCTTTATTATGCTGATGCTCTAAGCATATAATCTGCTCCGTGGCAGTATAAGCTCTGCATTAAGAGAGCGCCGTCAAATCCGCCGTCATAGACCTCCCGGCTCTCAATAGCCATTATTTCTCCGATATCACCGTTGCCTATAATATCCTTGATCTTCTTAAGAACCGGCACGCATCTCAATTGAAGCCCACCGATACCTCTGGATTACGGCCGCGAGCAACATCCCTTTTACGCCCACATTGTCTCAGATAGTATAAAAATCTTCAAGGCGGTCTGCTGCGTTAAGCAGCGCAGTCTTGACAAACAGGCATACAGATAATAAAATGCAGCTATATAATATAATTATTCATCATTGATGATAAAGGCGTTTGTCTGTCTTTTGGAAAACATGCTCCTGGTCATCGTGAACGAGGAGAGCAAGGTAATGGAGAGTTGCGAATTATATGTCAATGATAGATACGCCATTGCCATCACATCGATGGCCCGGATCGGCCGGAAGATATACCTGGGGCTTACCGGCGGGCCTAATGCTCTGGCTGTTTACGATATCGACAGGGAAGAAATAACGGTTGCTGATAAGATCTTTCCCTGGGTTGCGGACAGAGGCTATTGCACTAAGATCCATAACGCTATGGGCATACTTAACGACGGCAGTTTGCTTCTGGGTGAAGGCAATCATTTTACCTGGGACGGCCTGCCTGTAACGGTCAACTACTTTAACAGAGAACTTCCTGAACGCATGCTGGCCAGGAAGAGAGCACAGGGCTTTGCAGAGGTCAAATATACGGATTACTGCCTTGAGAGCCTGGACGGCTGGAATAGAACTGTAAATGATCCCGGGGGAAGGGTTCTCCGCTACCGGCCGGAAAGAGGGACCGTAGAGACAACTTTTCTACTACCGCAATATCTCTACGTCCAATCCATGATTGTAGACGGGAATAGAAACAGAGCCTTTGGACATACAATCCCCGATAACCGCTTCTTTTTTCTGGATCTGGACAGTGGCGCTCTAAGGGACTACGGCCGCATTTCAGATTATGCTCACCATAATATGACGATTACGCCTGATGGAGTATGCTATGGCGGCTGGCTGGATAAAGCCCATGATAATCTGAAGCTGCTCAGGTTTGATCCTGACAGGGGCAAGCTGGAGCATCTGAAAAAGGTCATTCTTCCTGATATAGGCCTCAGGATAGCCGGCAACCAGGGAATAGACCAGTGGATAGCAACTCACGACGGCCGCATATATATGGGCACATGTGACGGTCGCCTGTTTCGTTTTTATTACCTGGAAGAAGAGTTTGAGCCTATAGCAAGTATGGGATATGGCGGCAGAATTACCTCCATGGATGAAGATGTGTCGGGGTATATCTGGATAGGTGCAGGTTATCCCCATATGCGCCTGTTCGGGTTCGATCCGGATGACGAAAGTATCACGGATTACGGCCGGATTAACAACACCTATGAGCGCTGCTACTTTCATGCCTCGTGCTGCTTTGAGGACCGGCTTTATCTGGGAGAGACGGACGGGTTTTCGCCGTCCCTGCACATAATCAATCTTAAATCGTTAAGAGGACAGAGATGAAAGCGCATTTGCTTGAGGTTCCGCCTGTGATGATCATGGGGTTCCATTATACCCGCCAATACAGCAGGAGAGCCCGCATTAACGTGCTGGGGCTTGTTGATCAGTCAACAATGGAGTGGCAGTGCTGGTATGAGAGCATGCATGAAAGAGAAGCACTGGAGCGTATAGCCCAAGCCGGCTATGCCCTGCTTGAAACGCACTTTATTTACGGGTTCGGTTTCAAGGGAGAGCGTGAGGAGATCGAGCTTACAAAGAAACTGGTGCAGAATGCCCATGCAGTAGGATTGAAGGTGTTGGGCTATTTCCAGTTCTTTTCCGTGCAAGCA
>JAQVUQ010000224.1:0-4255 GCA_028699365.1 bacterium
TCTGGTCGTATTAGTGCCAAAACCATCGGATATATTAATGTTTCGTTTGGCAATAAATAATAGTATGCGATCCATTGCCTCTATAGGATCTTTAGGTATAGGAGCCGTTTCCAAAATGGTTTGCATGCTATCTCTTGTTATTATGGCTCTCTTGTCCTTTTCTGACATATATCTGGTATATCCAGAAAGAATGTAATCTTTATCTTTGTCGCGATCTACATGTTCCAAATAGTCCGTAGCTCTCCGATCAATTAGATAATCACCACATAACTTACATACTATTAAAGACACTTTGTTTGTAGAGTTAGAATTTGTAATTTCAAAATCAGATTTCGTAGCGTCATATCCACATATTGGACATCTTACCACGTTGATCCCCCCAAAGCCTTTTCCTATAATGCTAAACTTAAATACTCCCGTTGTCAAAGAGCATAAAAAAATAGCCGAGGCACCACCATTACAGCAATGCCCCGGCTCCTTCGGGGGAAGGTATGATCGGGCGGGAATCGCCCTTATGAGACGCATCAAGGGACGTTGTTGACAAACTTGACAAATGTATTATTAAAATTGCGTATTATTCTGTATGGCATTCTCCCCTTTGTTTGTGACCTATAAGTTACATTGCGAGATTGTGACATCTGACAGGCAACCCTTTGGCAACACATTTAGCAGGCGATTTTTCCCAAATGGTTACAACTATGCTAGAATTTTTTAATGGGTACTAAGATCGGTGAATTAATTAAGATTAAACGCGAGAGCAAAGGCATGTCACAACGGCAGCTTGCACTCTATGCTGAGATTAGTAATACCGAGGTCTCGCGCATAGAATCCGGCATCAGGGCAAACCCTAGTGCGCTTGTGCTTAAGCGCATTGCAAAGGTATTGAATATTTCTATTGAGGAAATATTCAGAACTGCCGGCTACCTACCTCAAGAAGAGCTACCGGATAAGCAGGAGCCTTTTGATAAAACAAAACATCCAGAGTATCTTCCAGTTAAGTGGATACCCGTTGTCGGTCACATCCATGCCGATAAACTGCATGAAACCATCGATAATCCCGAAGACAGAATACCCATCCCACCAGATATGAGCGCCGATTATGCCTTAATAGTAAAAGATGATTCGATGAAGCCTTATTACAAAGAGGGTGACCGAGTCCTGGTTCGTGAATGCCCGGAAGCCTATAACGGTCAACACGTAGTAGCTCGCATAGGTGATGAACTTGCCGTAAAGGTCTTCTATAAATACGACCATACGGTTGTCTTACGTTCTACAAACCCTACATATGAAGATATCTCCGATAAGAATGTCAGAGTTGTGGGTGTTGTTAAGGGCGCGATAACAAAGAGGTAATCCCCTTACTCATTGTTGTGAGAATCATTCTCATGGGAGGTAGAACAACAAATGCAAGAAACCATTAAAGCATCCATACGTCGTTACATTAAAGTCTTTAGAGATGCAGCCGCCAACAACCTCAATGAGGCAGACACTGTCAGCCGTCTGACCAAGTTCTTTGAGGATGTGCTGGGGTATGATCCTTTCAGCGAGATTACCCGAGAGCAGGCTATCAAATCCACTTATGTGGATATTGCCCTTAAAACAGGTGACGAAGTTAAAATGCTTGTAGAAGCAAACGCTGCAGGCATAGGCCTCAAGGAGGCCCACACCCAGCAAGCACAAAATTATGCTGCCAACAAAGGTATCCCCTGGGTATTGCTGACGAATGGTTGTCAGTTTATCCTATACAAAGTTCACCTGGACGGCGCCATCCAGGCTACAGAAGTATTCAATATTAACCTCCTCGAAAACAGCATAGCCGACATTGCCGACAGACTGGCTTTGATCCATCGCAAAAGCATGGTAAAAGCAGTAGATCTTGAAAAATACTATCAAAAACAGCGCTGCCTCTCCCCAGATATGTTAATAAAGGCCCTTGCTTCCGAAACTGTTATCAACTCCATAGCAAAGGAACTCAAAGCATTATCCGGCAACAAGGTTCCCGAGGACGAGGTATTTGAAGCAGTAAAAGGTCTTATCAAGGCTGGAGCGTCTGTGGAAAAGCTTACCATGAGAAGAAAGCCAAAGCCGGAAATGAGAAAGACTGTCGAAAAAGACCAGCAACCGATATAGCACAGGATCGTGTTGCGTAAATACCCGGGCATCTCCGGCAAGGAAATCGGCATCATGGGAGTGATCAAAGGCGTTATGTATAAAGCACTTGTGCGTCCGGCATCAGAGATCAATGGGAAGCCAAAAAAACAGTAATGAGGAAAACCAAATGGGGTACAATTTGTACCCCCTGTCGATATTTTGAAGATAGCTTACATTGAATGATTAAGTAAGGGAGCATCTAGAATTGAGCAACATCAAGCTTTTCGAATCCAAGAAGGTCCGTTCCCAATGGGATAAAGAGGAACAAAAATGGTATTTCTCAGTTTCTGATGTGGTAGGCGTCCTGACAGATAGTGCTGACCCTAAAGCATACTGGAGACAATTAAAAAAACGCGAACCTGAACTCGTGACATTTTGTCACGGGTTGAAGATTGAAGCCGTAGATGGAAAAATGCGCCAAGAAGATTGTGCCAACGTAGAAGGGTTGTTCCGTATTATTCAATCCGTTCCCTCTCCCAAAGCAGAGCCCTTCAAACGATGGTTGGCCAAAGTCGGCTATGAACGATTAGAGGAGATAGAGAATCCAGAACTTGCATCTGCCAGAGTTCGTGAGATTTACAAAGCTAAAGGTTATAGCGAGGATTGGATCAGCAAACGTGTCCGAGGTATAGCCGTCAGAGATGAGCTTACCGATGAATGGAAAAACAGAGGAGTTAAAGAAGGTAAAGAATATGCCATTCTCACGGCAGAAATAAGCAAAGCTACCTTCGGGCTTACTCCCAGCGAATACAAAAAGCATAAAGACCTCGCTAAGCCCGGTGATAATTTGCGTGATCACATGACGGATCTCGAATTGATTTTTACCATGCTGGGAGAAGCATCCACAACCGAGATAGCCCGCACCCAAGATGCTCAGGGCTTCCATGAAAACAAATCAGCCGCTATCGAAGGTGGAAATGTCGCCGGCAATGCCAGAGAGGAATTGGAAAAGAAATCCGGTAGAAGGGTCGTGTCCAGAGAAAACTATAAAGCCCTCTCGGAAGATACAAGAATAAAGTTGAAAAGTGAATAGACAAAGACAAAACGCTTTGAAGTCCTGTTTGGTATGAGAGCAAGAATCGTCCTTTGCCGTATCCGTCATGGCCATGTTCCAATACCGGGACATCTCTGGCAGGGAGATCGGCATCATGGGGGGCGGGGTCAGACCTCGAACTAATCACTTCCTCTGACTCAGTATGACCTCGCTATAGAACGATCTACGATCCTCAAGTCCGGGAAAAAAGTAAGCGGTTGCCACCAAGGTTGCATGCCGAAATAAAAACGGGCTCCGAAGAAAACCCCGAAACCCGCATGAACACTATGGTGGGGAAGGGGGGATTTGAACCCCCACACCTTTCGGCACCAGATCCTAAATGTTGCTCAAGAAAACCAGCATATCGCGACACACGACGACAGAGGCGCATCATAACGACATTGCCGGGTCCATTCCCGCGCCTGAAACAGCATATCGCGACACAAAAAGCGCGATCATCGTCTACTGATTGTCTACTGTCCGTCTACCGTGCAAAGAAAAGCCCCGGCACCGCCATTACAGCAGCACCGGGGCATCGCCTGGGGAAGGCAGGGCGGGAATCGCCCTATGGAATTTGCAGATTGTCCATGACCACATCGCCGTCATACGGCCGTAGCTCATCATTAACATGATCGGTTATGGCATCGTTGACGGCGGCCATGGGCTTGGTGTCCGTGCCTAGTGTAGGCCGGCGGAATGTCTCCAGCTCGGCACCGATCGGCACATTGAAAATGCGGCGTATCAGGGGCCAGATGCCGCCGCTTACTGAGGGTCCGGATGCTTGAACTTCTGGCTGATATAGCGGCCGATACCGGCCAGCAATGCCAAGACAGCAGGCTGCACCAGCAGCGGCACGTCAAACGCCCCCAGGTGAGAGCTGGCGTAGGATACTATGGCGGTAGCGGCCGCAGCCACTCCCACAGTGACCATCTCTCCTATGGCCTTCTTTGCGGATACAGATAGTTTCATGTGTTACACCTCCAATAAAAATAGCCGCTATACGCGGCTTCTTGTTACCAAACTACTGATTTTTGTTACTGAAATGGGCTTTTTTGTTACTTCCCGGCCAGC
>JAQVUQ010000224.1:4265-5177 GCA_028699365.1 bacterium
AGCTTCCGTTTCACGTCGGCCTTCAACCTGGCCAGCGGAAACAGTTTCCCCGGGCACTCAGTAGCCTTTACGTCCCGATGCCCAAAGAGACGATCCGGCTTGATGCTGTGCTTTTGCAGGACGTGACAGACGCCAGACAAGATATCCTGATAGATGGTCTCACTCGGGGCATACTTGCTGTAGTTGCCGGCAACGCATATCCCCAGGGCAACACTATTCCAGTAGTTCACCCCGTGGCAGCCCTGCATGGCAGGGTCACGGCCATGCTTGAGATATGCGTGGTTACCACGGATTTCAAATAGATAGTGATAACCGATGTCCTTATACTTTCTTTGCTCTACGTGGAATTTCCGGACACTGGCAACCGTATCCTTCTGGGAGCCCGCCGTATGGTGCATTATGCACGCGGTCTTCTTTGCCATATTACCCTCCCCCTCTCTTGTTTTTAGCTACCTCTATCCTGAGGTAGTCGATGTGCTCGGTATGCCTATTGAGCGTGTTGCTGTTCTCCTGGATGGTATCTATCAGCCTGGTCAGTGCCTGGGTGTTATTAGTGATGACTTGCTGATTGTTGGTAACGACCTGCTGTAAGAGCTGGTTATCGCCATCACCCCTGCCGTTCTGCTTCTTCCCCAGGACCGTAGTCAGCACGTTACTGACCATCCAGATCACCGCCCCGATTGCAAATACCGTTACCCCATAGTCTGCAAGTGATGTCGGCATATTCCCCTCCCCCTACGCTACTTTGAGTAGCTCTACCACCGTATATATCTCAACCTCATCAAAGCCGGCAGGCCGACCAAAGCCGTCTGTGGCTCGTGTCTGGATACAGCGATGCTGCACTTCAAAGGTCTTCGCTTCTGCTATAGTAATGCGGCCGACGATCAAGCTCCTGGTAGTGGCCGTCAGTTC
>JAQVUQ010000225.1 GCA_028699365.1 bacterium
AAGGGTCAGGTGTTTACATTCATCATTCTTTCAGAACGCTAAATGTCAACACCAGACCCCCGAAGGGCTAAAACGCTAATATGCTAAACAACTAAATAGCTGAAATTAGGAGGAAAGCATGTCCGAACTGAGAAAAACACCCTTGAACGGGGTACATAAGGAAGCCAGACTGGTGGATTACGCCGGCTGGGAAATGCCCGTATATTATTCCGGTATTCTGGAGGAGCATATGGCCGTTCGCCGGATAGCCGGCATGTTCGATGTCTCCCATATGGCCAAGATCATGGTGGAAGGACCGGAGGCCATAGACCTGCTGCAGTTCTGCCTGACCAACAATATAGCCAGGATTGGGCCGGGGAGGGCTATTTACAGCCTGATGTGCAATCCTCAAGGCGGAGTTATCGACGATCTGATAGTTTACAGGTTTTCCGATGAAAAATACATGGTGGTAGCTAACGCCGTCAACGAGCAGAGCGTCTATTACTGGCTGGAAGGGCACTTGCCCGATAAAGGCGTCTCGTTGAGCAATCTGACCGATGAGTACGCTCTCGTTACCATCCAGGGGCCTATAGCGGTTAAAATCCTCAAGCCTCTCATGAGCGAGAACCCCTCCGACATGAAATATTTCGGATTCGCCTTTACCAATCTTCTGGGCCGTCCCTGTGTCGTGGCCAGAACCGGATACACCGGAGAAGACGGTTTTGAAATCTTTCTGCACCGGAGCGAATGGAGCATCGAGCAGACAGAAGATCTCTGGGAGCATCTGGCAGCCGGAGGTGCCATGCCCTGCGGCCTGGGCGCTCGTGATAATCTGCGCATAGAAGCCGGATACCCGCTCTACGGTCACGAGCTCAGCGATACTATAAACCCGTTGCAGGCCGGTATGGGCTGGGCGGTTAAGTTCAACAAGGGTGATTTTATCGGCAGGTCAGCTCTTGAAGACGAAGAGCGCACCGAGCCGGTAGAACTGCTGGTCGGTTTCAAGATGCTGGAGAGATCCGTTCCCCGCCAGGGATATGCCATATTCAACGGCGAAGAGCAGGTGGGGCATGTCACCAGCGGGGCTTATTCTCCCGTCAGAAAAGAGGATATCGGCATGGCCTATGTCCTTGAGCCGTATGCCTCAGCCGGAATAAGGCTGGAAGCTCTGGTCAGGCAGCGCCGGTTGCCGCTGGAGATCGTATCCAAGCCTTTTGTGGAGATAAGAGCGGGAAAGGTCTGAGAGGGGCCGTCCATAATATGCGTTGTCGCCTGATCGATTACAGCCTGGGAAACCTGGCGGCCAATATGTCACTGGAAGAAGCGCTGTTCGAAGCGGTGGTATCCGGTGCATCGGAACCCGTATTTCGCTTCTGGAGCAACGGTCCTGCCGTGGCCCTGGGCATATCGCAACGAGTGGGGGATATGGTTTATCCGGAGCGCTGCCGGGAAGATGGAATTCCGCTGGTGCGACGTTTCTCGGGCGGCGGTACCGTGTATCATGCCGACGGCAACCTGAACTTTACCCTGGCGCTCCCAAATGCGAAATGCGGAATGCGGAATGCGGATTTCCAGGTCCGTTTGGGTATAAAAGCCTCTTACGATCTTATATGCGGTACCCTGGCTGATGCGCTGGCCTCTCTGGGGCTGGAAGCCGGGATGGGACAGATATCCGATGTCATGGTCAACGGGCGCAAGGTATCGGGCAATGCGCAGGCCAGACGGCGCGGAGCGCTGCTGCATCACGGTACCGTGCTTATCGATATGGATACCCTGCCGGTGGAACGGTATCTGAAGATACCGGCTGGCGTTCATTATACAAACCATCTGGATTTTGTAACTACGCTGAGGCGCGAAGGCTACAGCGGGGGAGAAGAAGGCCTCAAACAGGCAATACTCGCCTGTTTTGCCGAGCGCTTCAAGCTGGATTTTCATGAAGACGAACCGGACAGGACGGAGTTGGAACGCTCCTCCGTTTTGCTGGAAGAGCGTTATTCAAAACCGGAATGGAACGAGCGCCGATGAGAAGTATAAAAGACGGCAGGCTGGCAGGGCTTCTCTTTGTCCTTACCCTGGCAATGAGAGGGCCGTTTATCTCTACTGTTCTCTATCACTGGGACTCAGTCCAGTTTGCCATGGGGATGATCCAATACAATGTGGCCCTGCATCAGCCCCACCCTCCCGGCTACATCCTTTACGTGGCTCTCGGCTGGGTCTTCAACCGGTTTATCGGTGACGCCAACCTGAGCATGGTCAGCATAAGCCTGCTCTTCAGTGCGCTCTTCACCGTGGCCATATTCTACCTTGGGCGGACGATCTATTCGCAAAAGGTCGGGCTTATAGCTGCCGTTCTGGTCCTTTTCAGTCCGTCGGCGTGGTTTCACGGAGAGGTGGCTCTTTCGTATATCGTAGAGGCCTTCATGGTGACCGTTATCGCCTGGCTGGCTTATGGGGCGGCACCGGGAGACAAACGGCGTCTTCTCCTGCTGACACTGCTTCTGGGCCTGACCGCCGGCATCAGACAGAATACCGGTCTCTTTCTTCTACCTTTATGGGTCTGGGCCTTATGGCGGACGGCCTTTGCGGATGGGCGTCTGAAAGTTGCGGTGGTAGCGGTCAATGCCGCCTTGCTGGCGATGGTGGCAGCCGCCTGGGCCATACCCATGATCAAGCTTTCCGGAGGAGTGGGGGCATATCTGCAATCCATGAGTTTTGCTCTCAACTACGGCGGGGTGGTCAGGGGCACTTCGGTCATAGATCAAGGCTTTTCCGCTGTGAAACGTAATGTTCTGTTTCAGGAAAATTACATATATTCCGGTCTGCATATCGGTATGGCGTTCCTGTTTGGAGGATTGCTCTTCCCACTGACGGGCAAGGGCTGCAACAGGCATAATCTTGCTTTTTACGTTTTATGGATTTTACCTTCCGTGCTCTTTTACAGCTTGATCCATGTCAACCGTCCGGGACATATTTTTACTTACCTTCCTGCTCTGCTGCTTTTGACTGCCGTCTCCGTTTGGCGGTTGAGCGATTGGCTTGGCAGCAGAAGGATAGTTGTATTTTCAGTGCTCGCTGTCTATTGTCTGGCCGGTGCCGGGCTCTTCTTTCGTGGTCAACAGGAGACGTCGCTGCTTTCTCTCAGGCGGCATCAAATGCGGCTGGAGAGGGCTTTCGGTTACGTCAGGGACGAAACTGAGCCGGCAAGCACTTTGATCCTGGCAAAAGGCAGTTATCGTCATGCCCAGTATTACCTGGGGGACTATCAGGTAATTCCCGCCTACGGCCGCTGGGGAGAGGCCTTTCTGCAAAAGGGATTCAAAGCGGCGGGACCGGGAGTGCGGTGCCTGATACTCTTCGACCAGGATCTGGTCGATAAATATTCAGCCCGGCATCCCGGCACGATACCAAAGGGAACGAAGGTGCCGTATGTGTTGAGGCGGTAGAGATCATCTGCTCGAATGATTTGCAGATGCTACCGTTGCAGTGGTATATTAACGAAAAAATCAGGAAGGAACCGGTTTTTATATGATTCCTATTGGCATCTTCATCAGCAGCGTCCAGAAAGAGTTTACCCGGGAGCGCATGGCACTGCGGGATTATCTGCAAGGCGATCCATTGCTGCGAAAGTTTTTTGAGGTCTTTCTCTTTGAGGATATGCCGGCTGCGGATCGGCGGGCCGATGAATGTTATCTCGATGAAGTGGCTAACTGTGATATCTACCTTGGTCTATTCGGCAATGAATATGGATGGGAAGATGCGGAAGGTTGCTCTCCCACCCATAGGGAGTTCACCCGTGCCACGGAACTAGGCAAAAACCGATTGATTTATGTCAAAGGGTCCGACGATAAATTATGTCATCCGAAGATGCAGGCGCTTATCAATGAAGCGGGCTCCGAATTGATTCGCCGTCGGGTCAATTCCCCCGAAGAATTGATTGCCGCTGTTTATGCGAGTTTAGTCAAGCTTCTGGAAGATAAGGAGTTGATCCGTTTTAGTCCCTTTGATGCAACGTTTTGCCGAAATGCCATGCTGGAGGACCTTGATTTTGAAAAGATCAATCGCTTCTTAGGCCTTGCCCGTCGAGGACGCAGTTTCCCATTGCCTGAAGATGCCGCACCTGAAGAAGTACTCACCCATCTCAATTTACTGGATGATGGGCGTCCGACTCATGCGGCCGTCTTGCTATTTGGAAAACAACCACAACGGTTTCTGATTACTTCAGAGATCAAATGTGCTCATTTTCATGGAATAGAGGTAGCCAAGCCGATCCCGTCATATCAGGTTTATAAAGGAACCGTGTTTGAACTGGTGGATCAGGCGAAGGATTTCGTTCTATCCAAAATCAATCTCTGGGTCGGCACTCGCGAAAACGGCTCCCAGGTTCCAACACGCTATGAAATTCCGCAGGAAGTCGTGGCAGAGGCCATTGTCAATGCCGTTGCTCACCGTGATTACACCAGCAATGCCAGCGTGCAGGTAATGCTCTTTGCCGACCGTTTGGAAGTCTGGAATCCCGGTACGTTGCCTCCTGCTCTCACTCTGGAAAAACTACGCCGACCTCATGCTTCGATCCCTGCCAACCCGCTGTTGGCTGAGCCGATGTACCTGACCAAATACATCGAACGCATGGGTACCGGTATTCGTGATATGATCCAGCGCTGCCGGGCGGCCGGACTGCCGGAACCGGAGATTCGTATCGATTCCGGGTTCTTTGTGCTGACTATTCGACGCAAAATAGATGCGATAGTTTCCGTCACCCCTGAAGTCACCCCTGAAGTCACCCCCGAAGTCACCCCCGAAGTTCTGAGAATGATGCGTAATATGCAAGGGGAAATGTCACGAAGTGAACTCATGCAGAACTTGGGGTTAAAAGATGAGAAACATTTCCGCGAGGCATACCAGCAAGTGGGTATTGAAATTGGTCTTATTGAAATGACTATTCCATACAAGCCGACCAGCAGCAAGCAGAGATACCGTCTTACCGATAAAGGACGGAAAATCTTGAAATCTTTGAGGCCCGAATGATACAGCCGTTGGAAAAAGGATTACGATACCGCATCCAGGAAAACCTAGCATGGTAAAGTGCAATTGCTCTGTGTTAGTAGAGCCCAAGCATATATATCACAGAAAGGTTTGTTGCGGTGTTGCACTACACATCAACATTGTGCTATAGTATC
>JAQVUQ010000226.1 GCA_028699365.1 bacterium
TACCGTTCATACCTGGCATAACAATATCCATAAAGACTATATCCGGCTGCGAAACCTCTGCCATCTTCAACGCTTCCTGTCCACTGGATGCCATGCCCACAATTTTTATATCTTCGATTTCCTCCAATATAGTCTTTAATAACCAGGATGATCTTTCATCATCGTCGACAATCAAACATTTGAATTTCAATTTTACATACCTCCATCATATTATAATCTGCCAACTTTCTGTAATGCCTCTAATAATAATACGATTGAAAGTGGCATTTCGCTACAGGAAGTTTTCAATTCAGGCCTCAGGAGAACGCCACATATCTTTCGTCGTCTCACTGAGCGCTTTACTCCTCTTGTGTTGCTGAAGTGGACAAAATTACATGGCGCACGCAAAAAGCCCCCTCCGTTTCCGGAAGGGGCTTTGAATTCAGTGGCGGAGCTGAAGGGATTCGAACCCTCGATCTTCGCCGTGACAGGGCGATGTCCTAAACCGCTAGACGACAGCTCCAAAACTCTATTAAAGACAATGTATATTCTAACGCATACTTCGCTTTTGTCAAGATGGTGGGCGACACGGGATTCGAACCTGTGACCTCTTGCGTGTGAAGCAAGCGCTCTAACCACTGAGCTAGTCGCCCATCTTGTGGTGACGCTGGCGGGATTCGAACCCGCGACCTTCGCCGTGAAAGGGCGATGTCCTAAACCGCTAGACGACAGCGCCACGTGCACCCAAACAACAACTATCCAATCAGTTTTTCAATTGCAGGCCATGCTTTAGTCGATTAGACAAAAAACACGGCTTGCGCCGTTGTGTTATGGTAGCGCATAGGGGACTCGAACCCCTGTCACCGCCGTGAGAGGGCGGCATCCTAGGCCACTAGACGAATGCGCCATAACGTTTTTGTATTCTAACACAAAGATCCGGGTTTGACAAGATAAAATCTCTGGCGGAGGGCACAGGATTCGAACCTGCAACCCCTCTCGGGGCGACGGTTTTCAAGACCGCTTCCTCACCACCCGGGCACCCTCCACATTACTAGGAACTTCTGACGATCTTTATGTATTTGGACGCAAACCCGAACCCCACCAGAACGTTCTTCCGCTCCTGGGCATCGAGCTCTTCCGGCATCGAGGCCAGCAGATCGTCCAGCGCATCTTTGAGTAGCGGCTGATCCTCTACTATGTGACCGGCTATCTCCTTTTCGTCATTGCCGTTATCACTCAGGTAACCGGCCACATGCAGCAGTTGATAAAATGGTATGCCGTATATGGCTGACAGCATATGCAGCTTCCTTATGGACGGTTGCTTAATCCTGTCGTTCTCCAACTGAGCCAGGTAGTTCTGTGATATCTCTCCACTGGAAAGATTGGTTACATTGCTATAGTTAAGACGAAGGCTCTCACGAGCAATCCTCAGATAATCGCCAAGACCCAAGCCGTTCACCCCCCGATCTATAATAAATTCTCCGTATCCGTAATTATCAACACGCAAATATCAATTTTATCCTATTTTATGTATAGCGTCAATACGGACCGGATTGAGGATGAAGGAAGGATCTTATCTCTCCTTGGTATACGGTATGGGGATGTATTGAACGGAGGGACGGCGTTGTGCCGGCTGCGGATAGAGGCCCATCAACTCGTATATCTCCTCGGGCATGTCACAGCTCACTTCCAGCCCCATAGACTTTATCTCCTCAAAGGAGAGCGGATAGTCATGCGTCCAGCTACCGCTGGTCAGTGCATTAGTTACTGCACGGGCTTTTTCTTCAGGATAACGATCCCTGATAAGTCCGTACATAAACCGCTCGACCTGCACCATGGCCTTCTCCGCCATATCTGCCAATATCAGGGTTTTGTCGTCGATCTTGTCCACCGTCTTACGGGAGACGGCCCGGAGAACAGATATCGCCGGGTACTCGCCCAGTTGAGGATCCACCGGACCCAGCACGGCATTGTAATCCATGACAATGTTATCCGCCGCCAGAGCCAGCATTGTGCCGCCGGACATGGCATAATGCGGAATAAATACGGTCACCCTGGCTTTGTGGTTTTTCAAGGCACTGGCTATCTGCTCCGCTGCCAGAACAAGACCGCCGGGAGTATGCAGAACGATATCGATGGACACATCGTCATCGGTCAGCCGGATTGCTCTGAGAACCTCTTCCGAATCATTAATATCGATATATCTGTAAAAAGGGATTCCGAAAAGGCTGACTGATTCCTGACGATGGATGAGAAGTATCAGTCGGGAAGAACGTTTGCGCTCCAACTGATTGATATATCGCAACCGGTTCATAAGCAACAGCCGTTGCTGCAGCATTGGATATATGATAGACAGAATAATAATGAACCAAAAGATGTTTGTCAGCACGGTGTCTACCTCCGCTGCAAATCGGCGGGGCATAACAACCGCCTGCGAGTCTATGCCGCCGTACAGTTATATATTCACCAATAACGCTCTTTCTCCTCTAACGCTGTTGTTCTTTGATGCTCAACTCGGAAAGGGCATGATCTATGGAGTTGCGATTGAAACCTATAACGACTACATTATCGATGCGGATTACAGGCACGCCCATCTGGCCGGAGATCATCATCATCTCCTGGCGTCCCGAAAGATCGTCGGCTACATTGACCTCCTCAAATGAAAGCCCCTTGCCGCGCAGATACTCCTTGGCCTGCTCACAATAGGGGCATGTGGGTGTGGTATAGATTATTACCTTTGCCATATCATCCTCCGTTCTGCGGTTCCGTAGTATCAGGTATCAGTTCGTTCACCACATCGACAACTCCGGGCACTGCCCAGGCAATGTCTCCGGCCAATCGCTTGTGTTCGAGGTCGGGAACGCTCCCCGTCAGCATCGCGACCCCCTCCTCGACAGCAACCTCGACAGCCGAGCCCTTGATATCGTCGCTGGCCGACAGGCTCTCCTCAACATCACGTCTGATCTCGATATCTTCCCTGATACCTGAAACGTTTTCGTAATTGGGCCCGTATAACCCGCTCTTATATCGAGGAGTACCGTACCATCTGCGATATATCTGGTGATACAATCCGTTCATACCCATTAGAAATGTTTTACCCGCAAAACAGGATTGCAAAACAATCTTCCCTATACTCGCTCCCTTACAAATTCCGCTGCCTTCCGCAGGCGTATGATGCATTCCTCGCAACCTATCAGTTCCATGGTCTCAAACAGGCCGGGGCTTGCCTTGCGCCCGGTAAGCGCCAACCTTACGGGATGAATCAACTCTCCTGCCTTGATCTCTTCCGCAGCAGCCAGATTTCGCACCTTCGGCTCTATCATCTCAGCCTTGAACGGTTCCATCCCCTGCAACTCTGAAACCAGCTTTTCAAGCCTGTCTGCGGTCTGGGACCGTGTAAACCATTTCTCTGCTGCTTCAGGTTCGTAACCTTGGGGCCGGATAAAGAAGAATACCACCAGATCGGGGATTTCGCTTAAATAACGCAGGCGCTCCTGAACCAGCTTCAGTGCCTCTTTACTCTTAAGCACTGTCTCATCGTCCGGTTCTTCCGGTATCAGACCGGCCTGCAGCAGATATGGGAGTCCGGCCTGAAAAAGATCATCCGACGTCATGGCCCTTATATACTGGCCGTTCATCCACTCCAGCTTATCGGTATCGAAAACGGCGGGGTTTTTGTTCACCCGCTCGATATTGAACAAGTCGCACAACTCGGTCATATCGAATAACTGTTTATCACCATATCCCCAGCCGAGCAGAGCCAGAAAATTAATCATGGCCTGGGGCAATATGCCCTGATCTCTGTAACTTGTCACCGCTGTGGCGCCATGTCGTTTGCTCAGTCTTGTCCTGTCAGGCCCCATTATAAGAGGTATATGAGCAAACCGGGGAAGTTCAAAGCCCAGGGCCTTGTAAAGCAGTATCTGCCGCGGCGTGTTGGAGAGATGGTCCTCGCCTCTGATGACATGGGTTATTCCCATCAGAGCATCGTCCACCACCACAGCAAAGTTATAGGTTGCCATACCGTCCGATTTCACGATAACGAAGTCATCGAGCAACGCATTGTCGAAGCTGACCTGTCCCCGCACCATATCATCGACAACTGTCGTTCCGGGAGTCACTGCAAAACGCAGGACAGAGGCAGCGCCGGCCTGTAATCTCGACTCACGCTCTCCCGGCGTCAGGCAGCGACACTTTCCACCGTATTTGTATTCGCGCCCTTCCGCTACGGCACGCGCTCTTTCCGCACTCAGTTCATCGATGGTGCAGTAACAGCGGTAAGCCATGCCGTCACGCTCGAGTCGGTTCATATAACCGGTATAGAGATCGATACGTTCGGCTTGAAAGTAAGGTCCGCTGCTGCCGCCTGCCTGCGGTCCTTCATCCCAGGCCAGCCCCAGCCATCTCAATCCCTCCAGGATATCCCGCATGGCTTCCTCGCTGGAGCGCTCCAAGTCAGTGTCCTCGATGCGCAGGATGAATTTTCCACCGGTATTCCTGGCAAAGAGGTAGTTGAACAACGCCGTCCTGGCTCCGCCGACGTGAATATATCCCGTCGGACTCGGCGCAAACCTTACTCTGGTCTCTCTCTCCATCTCAATCTCCCTTAACGAGTTCCATGTTCACCGTTCAGAATTATTAAACAAAAAGCTTAAGCAGTCTGCCTGGAAACGTTGAACTTTTGAACCTTGAACCTCACTATAGTTTATACCCTGAAGGAATATTATATCAAAGGATAATCAGAATAAGTAGCGGTAATTAAACAAAAAAAGAGGGGGCTTTATGCCCCCTCTTTTTTTGTTTCTACTTGCGGCTTATATTGACGCCGGTCAGTTCGCTGAGGAACTTGATCGGGACAACAAGCCTGCCGTTAACGATATTAGCCGCTCTCGGCATTAGCAGTTTTCTTCCATCGACATCGGCGATATTGCTTCCTATAGTGAAGCGTATCTTCATACCGAAGTCACAGAGCACGCTATTGCTAGCCTTATCCCAGGTAAAAACCGCACCCAGGGATTTCATGGGCTCTCTTGCAGCGCCCATCGTGCAGCCGGCCTCTACATAAGGAGTTACCTCCTGATGTATGACCTTTCCTCGTATGACCAGAACATTGGTCGCGACCGTCTTAACGACTGCAACCGCTGTGGCCACGCTGCTGCTTATGACCC
>JAQVUQ010000227.1 GCA_028699365.1 bacterium
AACTGCATACAACGGCAGATTCAGTATCCAATCATCTTTCTTGTAGTCAGCCATTGATGTGCGGACCGAAAGCTTTGGCTGGAATCTGGCATAATACGTTTTTAGGCTCTTTGCCTTTAAGTTTGTTTCAGCCTTGACTTCGACAGGTATGATGTCACTGCCGTTATCTGCCACAAAGTCGATTTCTGCGGTACCACGGTCGTTTGTCCAGTAATATGTTTCCAGTCTTTTGATGGTTTTTAGCTGCTGCAGTACGTATTGCTCAGTAAGCGCACCTTTGAATTCTTTGAAAAGCTTGTTGCCATCCAAAAGTGTGCTTTGATTCAGGCGTACCATACAGGATAATAATCCTACATCCACCAGAAACAGCTTAAATGCTTTTAAGTCCTCATACGCCTTCAGCGGAATGCTGGGTGCGGTCACACGATGAACTTTATGGATCAAGCCACAATCCGTTAGCCAGAGCAGTGCCAATTCGTAATCCTTGGCCCTTGCGCCTTCCTTGATAAGCCCGTATATAAACTTTTTATTTTCCTTGGCAAGCTGAGAGGGGATGCTGTTCCAAAGCATTCTGATTCTCGGAACGATCTCGTTTGGAGCGTGTTTGGAAAAGTCCTGTTCGTAAGCCGCCAGAATGCGCTGCTGTATCTCTCGTACTTCGTTGAAATCTTTATTCTCAGTAAAATGAAGTACGGCTTCCGGCATTCCGCCGACGTAGTAATAGTATTTGAGCATATCAATATACGTCTGCTTGAAAGTGGTCACCATCTCAAAGTCACCATGTTGCAGCAATTCTGCATACCGTTTATTTCCCATAGCAATTAAAAACTCAGTGAAACTGAGAGGGTATAGATCCAAAAACTCCACCTTGCCGACAGGGAAAGATGTGCCGCTGTGTAATGCCACACCCAACAGAGAGCCGGCACACATAATCTGGTACTCCGCTGCATTCTCATTAAAGTATTTCAGAGAAGTCAGCGCCTGTGGTAATTCCTGTATTTCATCAAAAATAAGCAAGGTATTGGCCGGATCTATCTTTTGACCGGAGTAAAGCTCCAGTCCGGTTACTATGCGCTCAACATCCAAATCGGATGAAAACAAATCCTTCATACGCTGATTATTGTCAAAACTGATATAAACAGTTCTATCGAAAGCAAGTTCCCCAAACTCTTTCATCAGCCAAGTTTTGCCGACCTGTCTTGCTCCACGAATAATAAGCGGCTTTCTATCTCGTTTTGTTTTCCATTTATTGAGTTCCTCAATTGCTGTTCTATGCATGACGCATCACCTCTAGAATGCATTATAGGCCCCCTTAACAAAAAATGCAACGATATTTTGAGTGTAAAGTACACTTTTTACGACGAATAAAAGGGGATATTCATAAAATAGCCGCATATTATGCCGGCGCGGCAGAGAACTGGAAAAGATCATACCCGCTGTGGAGAAGAGCGTTGTCAATAATAGACAAGTTGATTTTCATTTAGCTCCCACCATGGTAAAATAGCCTTGCCCGGCACATTCCGTTACTACGCCGGAGAAACCAATGGAGCAGTAAATAATGAAAGCCGGTTTCGAATGTATGCCCTGTATCCTGACCCAGGCGCTCAATACCGCCAGGCTGGTCACCGATGATCGGGAGACCATGGCCAGGGTCATGGCAGCCGCCCATGATTATTCCAGGGATATGAATCTGGCTCTGACGCCGACGACTCTATGCACACCCCTCTATCGCATGATCGAAGAGCTTACCGGAGATCCTGATCCTTACGCCGGTATGAAGCGCAAGTATAACGATCTGGCCCTGGAGCTTTATCCCGAAGCCTGCAAGTTGTTGGAAGATTATCCGGACCGTCTGCACACCGCTCTTAAACTGGCGGTGGCCGGCAATATCATCGATCTGGGCATAGGCATGAAATTCGATCTGGCCGAGGTCGTAGCTGAAGTGGCCGCGGGCGATTTCGCCGTGGACGATTACGATTCTCTGCAGGCAGACCTGAAGACGGCCCGCAGCCTTCTCATTCTGGGAGATAACACTGGAGAGATAGTCTTCGATAAGATATTGGTAGAAGAACTGCGTCCTTACGGTTTAGTGTTGACTTATGCCGTCAAGGCTGGGCCGATCATCAACGATTCCACCCTGGAAGACGCTTCCTACGTCGGGCTGGACGGGCTTTGTCGGGTAATTACCAGCGGCAGCAACGGTATAGGCACGCCTCTGGCGGAGGTCAGCCGTGAATTCCGCGAAGTTTTCGACAGGGCCGATATCGTCATCGGCAAGGGGCACGGGCATTACGAGAGCCTCTCGTCGTCTACTCCCAGGCCCGTCTACTGTCTGTTAAGGGCCAAGTGCTCTCTGGTGGCCGCTTCTCTGGGGATCAACCTGGGCGGGGTAGCTTTCAAATTGATAGAGCCGGTTGCCGGTTCTTAGATTGGAGCTCTGATAATGGGTGTGTTGCCTCTCACCGATATCTTCCAGCAGCATGGGCTGGAGAATGTGAGGAGCCTATGAGCAAGAAGGTTATAATGAAGACAGCGCCGGCTTTGTCTGCATCTGCCAAAATGGAGGGGTTGCTGGATCAGTTACGTACGCTCATCCAGGATGCACGCCAGCAAGTTCTGCGTGTGGTGGATGTTGTTCAAGTGCGCACTTGCTGGGAAATAGGGCGACACATTGTTGAGTTTGAGCAGGGCGGCACTGACCGGGCTCAATACGGCGTGAAATTAATACCCGGATTAGCAGAGCGGTTAACAGCAGAGTTTGGTAAAGGGTTTGATGCGTCAAACCTGCGCTATATGCGGCTGTTTTATCAGGCCTTTCCGAATTGTGACGCACTGCGTCACGAATTGAGCTGGACCCATTACCGCACGCTGTCACGAGTGGATAACCCTCGTGCGCGGGAGTGGTACATGATTGAAGCGGCAACACAACAGTGGAGTTCGCGCGCACTTGAACGGCAGATCAATACTCTTTATTACGAACGGCTGCTTTCCAGTAGCGACAGGCCCGCAGTGGAACAGGAGGCAACCACCATGCTGGCTCCTCTGCAACAAAACACACGAGATTTTGTACACGATCCGGTGCTGCTCGAGTTTCTTGGTCTCCCGGATACCGGTCGTTTGCTCGAGGCCGATTTGGAGAAAGAACTTATCAATAAATTACAGGCATTCCTTATGGAACTCGGCAAGGGTTTTGCCTTTGTCGCACGGCAGCAACGTATCAGCACGGAGAGTTCGGATTTCTATATCGATCTGGTATTTTACAACTATCTGCTCAAGTGCTTTGTGCTCTTTGACTTGAAAACCGGTAAGCTGACACATCAAGATATTGGACAGATGGATATGTATGTTCGCTTGTACGATGACCTGAAGCGTGGTTCGGATGATAATCCTACGGTTGGAATTATCTTATGCGCTCAAAAAGATGTCTCGGTCGTGCGTTATTCCGTGCTGCACGAAAACGAACAACTATTTGCCAGCAAATATAAACTGGTATTGCCGACCGAGGATGAACTTCGCGCGGAGCTTGATCGTGAGCGGGCCTGGCTGATTGAACAGAAGATAATGGAGAAGGAAACGGAATGAACCTGCTGAAAGACAGCGGCATGCAGAGAAAAAAAGCGACGCTCAAGGATGTTGCCGCCGTCACGGGCTTGTCTGTAAATACCGTTTCGCGGGCGCTTCACGACAAGCATGATATAAATGCGGATACCAGACGCAGAGTAAGAGAGGTAGCCGCTCGCCTCAATTACAGCCCCAATCCCATAGCCAGGAAAATGTCTCTCAAACGGAAATTCAGAATAGGCGTAGTCCTGCCGAAGATCGGCGATGATATGTCGGGAAGGTTGTTTAACGTTCTCGACAGGGGATTGGCGGAGCAGGGCTATACTGCTATGGCTCTTTCCTGCCGGGATATCGCCTGCATAGAGAGTGATCTTGAGCCGGTCATAGCCGACAGGATGGACGGTATGGTGGTTATGGCCGAAGGGATAACACACGATTTCTGCCGGGCCATTGTTGATCTTTTGCTGAAGCAGGCGGTTCCGTTTGTAGTTCACGGCCGCTCCGATATGGAGGGGTGCGATTGCGTGACCACGGATATGGAGGCGGCTGTTTTCATGGCAGCCGGGCATTTTGTCGGGATGGGAAAATGTGATTTAGCCTGCCTCTACCCGCCCGATCCTGATCCTGCCCTGGTGACATCCGTGCTGCGGGGGATGGAAGCTGCCTTGAAGAAGGGCGGCCTGCCGGTCTCATGCAGGCAGATTGTTCTGCGGGAAGCCACCTCCATAGGCAGCTATCAGGGCATAAACGAACTTTTGAAATCAGAGGAGATGCCCGCGGCGATTTTCTGTTGCACGGATGAGATCGCCTTAGGTGCCATGAGAGCCGTAGAAGAGTACCGTCTGTCCATACCCGAAGATGTGGCGATCTGCGGTTTCGGCAACAGCCCGGAGGGCATTTTCTATAAGCCCTCGCTGATGACATTCGATTTGCGGATAGAAGATATGACGGCCGGAATAATCTCCTTGCTCATGGCCGGAATCGACGATCCCGGAAAGCAGGTGCAAAGCCTGTCGGTGACACCTGCACTGGTAATCAGGGAAACCGGCGGAAGCAGCCGGCGATAGCGGTGCCTCAATGTTTGAACTGCAGGTCCCCGGGTATGAATATCCCGGGAGGTGCTGCTGATGAATGGTGAGAATCGCAGGACTACAAAGCGGGTTCAGGCACAGAGCGGTCTCTTTATGGGCAGGCTGGCCGGCATACCGATATACGTCGATTACAGTTGGTTTATTATCTTCATCCTTCTGACCTATGCGCTGGCCGCCGGTTACTTCCCGCAGATGTTTCCTACACGCAGTCCGGCTGTGCACTGGCTGCTGGGAGCCGTTGCCTCTCTGCTTCTGTTTGTTTCCGTATTGATCCATGAATTGATGCATTCGGTGGTGGCCAAACGCAACAACATACCTATATCGGGGATCACCCTCTTTATCTTCGGCGGCGCCTCTCAGATGACGGATGAACCCGGCACGGCGGCTGCTGAATTTAAAATGGCTATAGTAGGCCCGCTGACCAGCCTGGTGCTGGCCGTGATCTTC
>JAQVUQ010000228.1 GCA_028699365.1 bacterium
CCCCTACGGCGAAAACGTCAGCGTAACCATCAGCGCCAGACAGGGCACATATGATCAGAAGGATATAGATCTGGACTTTACCATCAGGTAGAGCGTAAACAGTGGTATCAGGAACATAATGAAGGGGGGGCCGCCGCAAGGCCTCCCTTTCCGTCTCCCGTCTTCTAACTTCTGTCTTCTAACTTCTGTCTTCTGACTTCCGTCTTCCGTCTTCCATCTTACAAACGCACCAAAATCTCAAGAACTTTCCCCGACAAAAAGGTATCCCCCTCTTTGACAGCGAATAATAATAGGTGATAAAATGTTTAAGTCGCTTTTCTGCCAGTAGTAGAAAATAGTAGTAGAAAAGGGATGTTTAAACAGGGATAACAGGAAGGATTGCTAAAAGTTACAGAAGTTGCATGTAACTTAGAGGGCGAAGCTATACCCATTGGCAATTGATTGTCCAAACCACGTTTATTCCTTACACATATACCCAATATTTCATGGTTTCAAAAGTCAAGTATAACTCGGAGGTGTTTTCATGAAAGGCAAAGTTATTTTCTCAGGTATCGTATTATTATTGCTTGCGTCGCTGCCGGTGTCGGCGGATGACAATTGCGCTACCACCGGAATGAACCCTACTTCATCCGCACCGGTTTCCAACGCCATAGGTGTGCCGCTTACTAATGGTAGCGGACAGGCCATTGTTATCAATCCACAGACTTTTGTCCCTCCGTCACTGCTGGAGGGGTTTGTGCCGGCCGGTCAGGTTCTTGCGTCTTCGGAACTACTGTATAATCCCATGCGTCTGGCTTCAACTGTGCCCATGGCACCCAAGGCCGTAGTTATTCCCGGTGGGAGTGCGTCCGATAACATCAGCACCCCCAATGCGCAGGCTGCCTTTGCCGGCACCTATTATGCGACCGGCGTTCTGCATACCCAGCCGGGTGCAGGCGATCTGGACGGCACGCTGGCTGCCGGGATGGGATTTGGACCTGCAAGCAAGGCTGTGGAAGTCGGCTTTACTGTTGCAGATGTATCTAACTTTGGCGATGTATTAATCAACACCAAAGCACATTTGTATAATGAGACCGAAAACGCTCCAGGGCTGGCTGTAGGTATTGAGAATATCTTCGGCGCCGCTCCGGCACAGAACGAGACCAGCGCTTATCTGGTAGCATCCAAAAACTACTGGGATGTAGATAAAATTATGGCCGGGCGTTTGGCCTTTGCCAGGACGGCCGTATCGGTAGGCTATGGCAGCGGGCGCTTTGACGACACCCCGTTTGCTTCTGTGTCCACCAGCTTATCCAGCGATACCAAAGCCATAGGAGAGTATGTGTCCAAAGGCTTCAACCTGGGCTTCTCCTGGGCACCCAGCAAGCCCGGCAACCTTATTGTCGTAGCCGGATGGCAGGACATCTTTCAGGAGCCCAGCCTTACCCTGGGTGTAGGGATGGGCTTCTACAGATTCAGGTAATTATGGCTTCTTGCAGGGATACAGCAGTTAACATCGCTGTATCCCTGCTGTATCTTGAACGCAGTAACTCAGGATACCGATTCGGTTTTTCATAAGCACTGGCATTATAATTTTTATTGTAAAACAGGCATATCCGGACGGTATACAGCTATCACAGCTATCACAGCCATCACCTTCCTGAATTGGAAGTTACAGGACACAGCATTGTTGAGATTATCTTTCTTTCGCCTAATGGCCGAATCCTTTCTGGATTCCAGACGTAGAACCCCCATCAAAATCAGCCTTGATTTTGTGCTGATTTGCACAGCCGCCTTATGGGCCTGGTATGTTTCCTTCAGCCAGGTATCGTTTCCGGCGGATCCCTTGCCCTTCATTCTGGTTGTTATGTGCGTCAGGCTGCCGGTTCACATTATATTTGATCTGCACAAAGTCTCCTGGCGCAATATATCCAGATACGATGCTACCCGGCTGGCGGCCGCTTCCATCACTGGTAGTGTTATCACCGCCGTGTTATTCCGTATTCTTCCCGATCCCTTCAATATCTATGATTTAGCAAGGCCGTATTTGCTCTTCTTTACCGAGTCGGCCTTTAACTTTTTGTTGCTTTCCTCTGTCAGAATGGCAGCCAGGGCCATAGCCAGCAGCAGCAAACAGGCCGGTGCCAATAAGCAGCGCCAAATTGTAATAGTAGGCGCCGGAGCTGCAGGAATGGCCCTTGCTTACCAGATACAGGAAACCATGAACGGTTATAAGATAACAGGCTTTGTCGATGACGATCCGCAGAAGAAGAACTACAGCATGCGCGGCATACCGGTGCTGGGGCCCACCACCGAACTAGTGGACATAGTGCGCCGGACTGATGCCGAGGAGATCATCATTGCCATTCCCTCACTGGCACCGGAACGCCTGCGCAGCATGATGACCGCTTGTGAGGTCAGCCGGATTCCCATACGTATCCTGCCTCCACTGAAGGAACTGATCGGCGGTAAGGCGGATTTTGCCGCCCTGCGTGAGTTAAGGATGGAAGATCTGCTGCCGCGGGCGGAAGTCAAGCTGGACAAGGAAGCCATAACCGGATATCTGCACGGCAGAACGGTGCTTGTTACCGGCGGCGGTGGCTCCATAGGCAGTGAATTGTGCCGGCAGGCTATGGCAGCCGGTGCCTCACAACTGCTGATACTGGGGCGCGGTGAAAACAGCGTTTTTGAAATACATCAGGAACTGGGAGAGCATGCCGGCGCCTGCGACCTGTTGCCCGTCATCTGCGATGTTCAGGACTATGCCGCCCTGGAGAATGTCTTTTCTAAGCATAAGCCGGATGTGGTATTTCATGCCGCTGCACACAAGCACGTGCCCTTGATGGAGCATTATCCTTACGAAGCCATAAAGAATAATATAATCGGCACCCGTAATGTTGCAGCCCTGGCAGTGAAATACAATATCAAACGTTTCGTTCTGGTGTCCACGGACAAAGCCGTGCGTCCATCCAGTGTAATGGGCGCTACCAAGCGCATGGCAGAGAAGATAGTCAAGGCACACGCCGCCGTCTCCGATGCCAATATGGTCAGCGTTCGCTTTGGCAACGTTCTTGGGAGCAGAGGCAGCGTGGTAGGCATAATGACACGCCAGATTCGCAAACGCTTGCCTGTGACCGTAACCGATCCGGAGATGGTAAGATATTTCATGACCATACCGGAGGCGGTTCAGTTGATTCTGCAGGCAGGTGCCATCGGCGGCAGGGGAGAGGTCTTTGTCATGGATATGGGCCATCCCGTACGTATCCTGGACCTGGCCCACGATCTCATCCGTCTCTCCGGCCTGGTGCCGAACCAGGACATACCTATCCGCATAACCGGTCAGCGTCCCGGCGAGAAGATCAGAGAAGAACTCTTTACCGTAGCCGAGGAAGACGGTGCCGTCAAACGAGGCCATTTCTATATAGCTCCCCCCGAGAATATAGACCTGCAGGAACTGACTGCAACCGGAGAGAAACTTCAGGAAGCAGCCCACAGGCAGGACGTAGGCACGATAACTGCAATACTAAAAGAAGCCATACCATCCTTCACCCGAACCGACACCGCCAAGGCTAAGGTAAGCGTTAAAGAAGAGCACAAGGAAGAACCCATCAACGCGTGAGGAAGCAATTTAAAGGATGTCGAACTTGAGGACTTGCATGGGAATCCCGAAACCAACAACCAACAACCAACAACCAACAACCCCAGGATCCAAAAGGATCCTGGTCACCGGCGGAGCCGGTTTCATCGGGTCTCACTTATGCGACAAATTGATAACCGAAGGACATGAAGTCCTCTGCCTGGATAACTTCTACACCGGCAGAAGGGCCAACATCCTGCACCTGCTGGATAACCCATCCTTCGAGCTTATCCGCCACGATGTGATAGAGTCCCTGCGTCTTGAAGTAGACGAGATATATAACCTGGCCTGTCCGGCCTCACCGGTGCATTATCAGCATAACCCTGTGGCGACAACAAAAACCTCTATTGTAGGCGCCCTTAATATGCTGGGGCTGGCAAAGAGACTTAAAATCAAGATACTGCAAGCCTCAACCTCGGAAGTATACGGGGATCCTGCAGTTCACCCACAACCGGAGACCTATTGGGGAAACGTCAACCCCATAGGACCGCGCTCATGCTACGATGAAGGCAAACGTTGTGCGGAAACACTCTTTTTCGATTACCATCGTCAGCACAAGCTGAAGATAAAAGTTGCGCGTATCTTCAATACATACGGTCCCAGAATGAGTTCCAATGACGGACGCGTCGTCAGCAACTTTATCGTGCAGTCCCTGTGCGGTGAGGATATCACCGTCTACGGAGACGGCAGCCAGACCAGAAGCTTCTGCTATGTAGACGACACGGTAAAAGGCCTGATCAGCCTGATGAACAGCCAGGACGACTTCACCGGCCCTGTAAACATAGGCAACCCCGATGAATTCACCGTTCTGCAACTGGCCCAAAAAGTCATCGAACTCACCGGCTCAAAATCCCATATAATACACAAGCCGCTGCCCCAGGATGACCCCCGCCAGAGAAAGCCCGTCATAGACCTGGCCAAAGAACAGTTGGAATGGCAACCAACCATCCCCCTGGCAGAAGGCCTGAAGAAAACCGTAGAATATTTCAGCCGGCAATTTGCTGTAGATAGATAAAAGTAAGCAATAAATCATGAAGAACATCGATAATTTTGAGGATCTGGAATGCTACAAACTTGCGCGGGAATTAAGAATGAAAATCAGTCTGCTGTGCAAGAAATTCCCCCGCGAAGAAGAATACCGGCTTAAAGATCAGATAATAAGAGCCTCCAGGTCCGTAGCGGCCAATATAACCGAAGGCTTTGGCAGGCACTCTCACCAAGAGAATGCGCAATTCTGCCGACAGGCCAGAGGCTCATTGAGCGAAACATTGGAACACACGAATTGCGCCTTAGATGAAGGCTATATAAGTAAAGCAGAATATACAAGCATCAGAGAATTGATTGCAAAAACATGGAGAATCCTTAACGGCTACATTCTATATCTCACAAAATGCGCCAAACAAGGCGTACCAACAACACCATAGAGGAGCATGATATTTTAGTCTTTTGCATATCTAAACACGAAAGACTAAAATGAGAGCTATGA
>JAQVUQ010000229.1 GCA_028699365.1 bacterium
TTATCAGTGTTGACGGTGATAATCATTCTTATAACCGGCTGCGGTAAACCTGATGACAGGATTACTCTCAAACTTTACTATTCGTTCTCCCCGCAGGTGGCACAGTATATTACCGGTATTTGCAAGGCTTATGAAGCCGAACACCCCGGCATCAGGGTTAAAGCCGAAGTGGTCACCAACAGGTATTATATGAAGTTGCAGACAATGATGGCCGGCGGCACGGCTCCGGACATAATTTATATGCAGAACAAAAGCCTGATTGATTATCGGGACAGGAACACGTTGCTGAACCTGAGTCCATACATAGAGAGAGACAACTTTGATCTCAGTGATATCTGTCGTTTGGGCTTTGATGAAGGCGGCATCAAAGAGGGAGAAGTATACGGCATACCCGTTACCGGCACGGCCGAAGTGCTGATTTACAACAAGGATATGTTCGATAAGGCCGGTTTGAAATACCCCGATGAGACATGGACATGGAACGATATGCTGACAGCCGCCCGTAAGCTGACCAGGGACACCAATGGTGACGGCAGGACGGATGAATACGGGGTATCCTGTCTCCCCGGCTGGTGGGCGGCGGATATCACCTGGATCTGGGCCAATGGCGGAGAGGTGTTCAACGGTGACCTGAGCAGGTGTGTCGTCAACAATGCCCGGGCTCAGGAGGCAATGCAGTTTCTGGTGGACCTGAGCAGCCGCTATAATGTGACTCCCAAGGAGGCGACCGGCACGGAGGTAAGCAATGTGACGGAGCTGTTCATGCTGGGCCGGCTGGGTATGTACGTGGGGTTGCCTTTCCGGGCGCTATCCGACTTCAGCACAGTGAAGAACCTTAACTGGGATATTGCGTTGATGCCCCGGTCCAATCGGGGCCGGCGGGTGGCCAGATATACCGGGGAGTGCTGGTCCATATATTCCGGCAGCAAGCATCCGCAGGAGGCCTGGGATCTGGTGAAGTATCTGAGTTCAGAGGAGACGGCCGTAGGCCTGGCCGGGATGAATATGATTCCTGCCCGTCTGTCCGTGTTGAAATCGCCGGCCTTTATCAAAGAGCAGACGCCGTATCGGGAAGAGATGATAGTCAAAGCTCTTGCGGAAGCACGGCCCGTACCCAGTCTGCCTCGCATAGAAGAGTTGGGCAGCGCCTGGGTCCGGTATATTGAAGAGATAATGCTGAACAGAGCTACGGTAGCCCAAGCGTTGGCTAATGCTGAAAAAGATATAAACAAGGTACTGAAGGAATATAAAGGTAGCAAAATCAACCGGTAACCCGGTGACAAGGAGAATGAAGATCATGTCAAAACTGGCCATATTGGGAGGAACACCGGTACGGACAGAGCCGTTTGCTGTCTGGCCCGTGATAAGTCAGGAAGACCGGGAGCGGCTGCTGTCCGTGTTTGACAGCGGCAAGTGGTGGTACGGCGAAAGAGTGAAAGAGTTTGAAGGGAAATATGCCGCTTTTCAGGATGCAAAGTACGGGGTATCCTGTGCCAACGGTACCGTTGCTCTGGAGGTGGCGCTGTTGGCTTGCGGGATAAGAGCGGGCGATGAAGTGATTGTGCCTCCTTATACCTTTATGGCCACCGCCAGTGCTGTTCTGAAGGTAAATGCCGTTCCCATCTTGGCCGATGTGGATATCGACACCTGTAATCTCAGTCCTGAAGACGTGGAGCGAAAGATTACGCCCCGGACCAAAGCCGTTATCCCGGTGCATATAGGGGGATTGCCGGTGGATATGGATGCCTTCAGGGAGTTGGCTCAGGAGCATAAGCTTGCTCTTATAGAGGATGCCTGCCACAGTTGGGGCAGCAAATGGAGAGGCAAGGGAACGGGCGCTATAGGAGATTGCGGCGTCTTCAGCTTTCAGATGAGCAAGAACATCACCTCCGGAGAGGGAGGCATAATGATCACGGATAACGAAGAGATAGCCGATACGGCCAGAAGTTACACCAATTGCGGGCGTTCCAAAGGCGGCGCCTGGTATGAGCATCATCTTATGGGCAGCAACCTGAGAATGACGGAACTGCAGGCGGCCATACTGCTGGGGCAGTTGGAACGGCTGGAAGAACAGACTCTCAGACGTGAAAGAAATGCAGCTTATCTCGACAGTCTGCTCTGGGATATTTCCGGCATATCGCTTATACGTAACGATCCGCGCGCTACGCGGCGCAGCTACCATATGTATATTTTCCGTTTTTTGCAGGAAGAGTGGTCCGGCGTAAGCCGTGGGAGATTCCTGGAAGCCTTGCAGGCTGAAGGAGTCCCTTGCAGTGACGGCTATACAATTCCGCTGTATAAAAATCCTCTGTTCCAGCAGACAGGGGAAGGGCCGCGTTTCTGCCCGATATCATGTCCCTATCACGGGCAGCCGGTGGATTACCGGAACATGGTGTGTCCCAACGCCGAGCGTATTTGCCGGGAGGCTTGCTGGATACCGCAATCCGTTCTTCTGGCGGAAGAGAGAGATATGGCCGATATAGCCCAGGCTGTTATCAAGATATGGGAGAAACGGGAGGATCTGGCAAGTGCCTGAGTTACATGTCGGTTACGGTGAGAGAGTAATTACTCCACCGTTAGATGTCGAGCTTACCGGATACGGCTATTATCTGAACCGCAGAGCGGAAACGGTGCTGGATGATCTCAAAGCGAGGATACTCTTTATCCGGCGGGGAAGCGACAGCATCATCCTGATAAGTTGCGATCTGCTGGGAATGACGGTGGATTATGCCGATGCCGTAAGAGCGGAAGTCGCTTCCCGGCAGGGCGTACCCGAACGGAATATCCTGCTAGCCTGTACGCATACTCACACCGGTCCCACAGTTCAGAGTCTGCCGGGGTTGGGGGAGACCGATGCCGACTACGTCAACCGATTGCCTTCTGCAATTGCAGAAGCCGTTAAAGAGGCTGAAGACGACCTGGCTGCGGCAAAGCCCTGCTACTGTGAAGAAAAGGTTGAACCGATAGGTTTCAATAGACGAAGCATGAGTCCTGATCCGATAGACCCTGTGTTAAGGAGCCTGATTTTCAAGCGGGGCAGTGATAAAATATACCTGTTGAATTATGCCTGTCATCCCGTAACTCTGGGTCCGTCAAACAGCGTCTCCGGCGATTGGCCGGGAGCCCTGATAGCTGCGCTGGAAGATAACGGCCACAGGGGAATATTCTTCCAGGGCTTTTGCGGGGATATAGACCCCATATGTAATCTCAGTCGCTGGGGCAGCGGCAGCAAAGAGACCATGGATACTTATGGCATGTCGCTTTGCCGGGGCGTTTTTAACGCGGAAAGGTTTGCCGATGCGCTGGCAGTATCTGAGATAGGCGCCGTGGAAAGACGGTTGAACCTGCGGCTGTCGGTTCCTTCAAAAGCGGAGATGGAGAAGGATAAGCAGTACTGGCTGCAAAAATCCACCGGCTTTACCGGATCTGCGGACAGAAGATTTGTCGAAGAGTGGGCGGAGTGTGCCGGAGAGAATTATGACAGATTGAAAGAGGATCCGTATCTGGCCGGTGTACCGGTCCAGGTTGTCTTCATAGGACCGCTGAAAATGCTCTGTCTTCCCGGAGAGGTCTTCTGCCGTTACAGACTGCATTTGCATGAAGAATGGCCGGCATTGCTTACAATCGGTTATGCCAACGGTAATATAGGTTATCTGCCCACGACGGACGCCTATGCCGATGCCGGTGATTACGCTTGCTATGGAGCGCCAAAATTCTACAATCTTTTTCCTTTTGCCGAAGATATAGAAAAAGTCCTGCTTAAGGAGAGTCATAATCTTCTGGCTGAACAGGACTGAATCTCCATGGATGAGCACTGGAATAAAGGCCTTTAGCTATAGTTGAGGGAGATGTCGATGGGAGCATATAAAGTTAGATATGAAGGGCCGCGATGGCAGATACTTTATGGTCAGGCGGAAGGTGTGGAAAGTTTTGCCCTGACGGAACTGCAGCGCATGGTGCAGGATTTTCTGCCTTATGTCGTTGCCGTTACTCAGGCTGAGCCGGATGTTTGTTCCGGGGCGCGGCACAGTATGATCCTGGGCACGGCTGCCGATAATCCTCTGATAGCCGAACTGTCGGCACAGGGTCTTATATCCTTGCCCGATATGCCCCAGGGCTACACGGTGGCCTGCTTTGCTTCGCCCTGGCATGAGGGAGGAAAGACGGTAGCTATTGCCGGATATGACGCGGCAGGGGTACTTTACGGGGTGGAGGATTTCAACGCACGCATACTGTCGGCCGTAGTTATGCCTGATGATCCGGCCGTGAACCGCCGCTCTCTGGATGAGATGGAGAACTTCGTTTTCAGTGAATATCCCCTTGTCGGGAACAGGGGCATCTGGAGTTGGGGATACGTCATTTACGATTACCGTCGTTTCATAGACAATATGGCCCGTCTGAAGATGAATATGCTGACCATCTGGAACGATTGCCCGCCTCTCAATATACGGGAGGTCATAGACTATGCGCACTCCCGGGGAGTGAGGATTATCCTCGGCTTCCACTGGGGATGGGGCCTTGAGAATATCGATCTCTCCAAGCCCGAAGACAGGCGAAAGCTGCGGGACGAGGTCATTGCCAACTATAATGCTGACTATCGCCGGCTGGGCCTGGACGGCATCTATTTTCAGACCCTGACGGAGCACAACGATCTGTTTGTGAACGGACGTTCCGTAGCCGCGCTGGTCTGTGATCTGGTCAATGAAATTTCCGCGGAGCTTTTCCGCCAAGAGCCCGACCTTTATATCCAGTTCGGCCTGCATGCCATGTCTGTTCTGGATAATTATGTCGATCTGGCGGGGCTGGACAAGCGAGTGGTTATCGTCTGGGAGGACGCCGGGGTCATGCCTTACTCCTATAATCCGGTGGCCGACGGAGTCGAACCGGGACTGGATAAGCCGTCGCATCTGGATACGGCACAGGCTACTCTGAAATATTCCAGGAAGATAGCTTCTTTCAGGCCGGAAACGGAGTTCGCCATGGTTCCCAAGGGCTTTATCTGCCTGCGCTGGCTGGCGGAATTCGAGCATCACGGATCCTTTATAATGGGGGAGAGGGATGCCGGGTTTATCAGACG
>JAQVUQ010000230.1 GCA_028699365.1 bacterium
CGGCCTGGTGGCGGTAATCGTTCCCATATTGATAGGCATTATTCTGGGAGTGGAGACGCTGGGAGGCTTTCTGGCCGGTTCGCTGATAAGCGGTGTTCCGCTGGCGCTGATGCTGGCCAATGCCGGCGGAGCGTGGGATAACGCCAAGAAGTATATCGAGGCCGGTAATCTGGGCGGAAAGGGTTCCGATGCTCACAAGGCTGCCGTTACCGGAGACACGGTCGGCGATCCTTTCAAAGACACGGCCGGTCCGGCCATGAATATTCTGCTGAAGCTCATGGCGGTGGTTTCCGTAGTCACAGCTCCGCTTATCGTTAACGCTCACCCGGCGCTGATGCGGGTTTTGACGGCGATTTTTTAGGGACGGCGCTCGTATAATCGCGGATAAAAAAGCTCCCGGCACTATGCCGGGAGCTTTTAAAATTTTATTTTACCATTATAAAGGAAAAAAGGAAATAATCACGAATAAATAGATAGGCAAGAAATAGCCGAATGCCGAAAGGCCGGGAAAGTGCACCGGCTGCTTGAATGACCGGGGTGTAAACAGTGTGAGGGAACGGCTCTCGCGGGAGCTTATAGAGGAGATCAGACGCCGAAACGATATCGTGGATATCATTTCGGGGTACGTTTCCCTCAAGAAGAGCGGCAAAACCTATAAGGCGCTATGTCCATTCCACAGCGAGAGGGATGCTTCATTCAACGTCAACCGGGAAAAGCAGCTGTTCAAGTGCTTCGGATGCGGTGAAGGCGGAAACGTAATCACCTTCGTCATGAAGGCTGATAATCTTCCCTTTACTGAAGCCCTGGAGAAGCTGGCCCGTCGAGCCGGCATAACGATAGAGCGTACTCCCGAGGCCCGTCAAAGGGAAACGGAGAGGAAGCGTCTCCTGAATATCAACGAATTGGCCTGTCGCTATTATCAGCGTCTGCTGGTGATGGATGACTGCGGTAAGGCTGCCAGAGAGTATCTGGAAGGCCGTGAGTTGGGCCCGGAGATGATAAAGGAATATCGCCTGGGATATGCCGCCCCGGAGTGGAGAGGCTTGGCTGCTCTTATCGAGGATAGAGGGCTGTCTGCCCAGGACGGGATCAAGGCTGGACTGTTGCTGCCTCGTAACGGCGGCGGTGTCTATGATCGTTTCCGGGGCAGAGTGATCTTTCCCATCTTCAACCTGGACGGAGATATTGTCGGCTTCGGCGGCAGGGCGATGGGTGAAGAACAGCCAAAGTACTTGAACACTACCGAGACGCCGGTCTTCACCAAGGGACGCCTGCTCTACGGGTTATACCAGGGCAGGTCGGAGATCAGTCGTCTGGACGAGGCCGTGGTGGTTGAAGGGTATACCGACGTTTTGAGTTGCCACCGCGTGGGAATAAGGAACGTGACCGCCAGTCTCGGCACGGCGCTGACGGCGGAGCAGGTGCGGCTGATAACCCGGTACACGCATAATATAAAATTATGCTATGATGCCGATTCGGCCGGCATGACTGCAGCGCTAAGGGGTCTTGATCTCTTTGAGGCGGAAGGCTGTAACGTTACGGTTGTGGACCTCGGCAACGGGGTGGATCCTGACGACTTTGTAAGGAGCGGTGGGGCTGAGGCCTTCAGGGAAAAGATGGCCAGCGCCCGCAGCGTGATCGACTATAAAATGTCCATGGCCTTGAGCCGCCATTCCGGAGACCGGACAGCCGTTCTTCGCGAGATGCTGCCGGCGCTGGCCGGAATCGGAGATGCACCCAGGCGCAGCACGGCCATCTCCGCCCTGGCCACGGTTCTGGCAGGAAAACAGGCCGGACAGGCGCAGATTTTGACGATGGAGCAGATGATCCACCAGGAACTGGGTGAATCGATGCGCCGGAGGGGAGTGCGCCGGGCAGGGAATGAGTATATAGCCCGAACAGTGACCGCAGGTACGGATGAGAATCGCTACCTGATGGCTGAGAAAGGATTGCTTCGGGCTATTTTAGGAACACCCGATTCTTCCGGTGTTTATCCGGAGGAGATCGGACTGGAACATTTTGAAGATGATGCCTGCCGCTGGGTCTTTGCAAAGTTGACCGGGGCAGGCGGCATATCCGGGGAATGCGATCTGCATCAGCTCTCCCTGGAAGGCGGGCCGGAAGTTGAGGCCCTGCTGACGGATATACAGATGCGGGAAGACAGCATAACAGAGCAGGCTATCCGCGATTATGCGGACCGCCTGATGGAGCGCACGGCAAAAAAGCGGTTGCAGGAGTTGGAAGCTGAAATAAATGAAGGCCTTGAGAGAGGAACAATAAGCGCTTCCGACGAATGTTATAAGGAATACAGGAGATTGATCTCTTATTTGCATGGCCGTTGATGGGCCGGCCTCTCATTCCGTGAGGAGGAGTAGATGAGCCGCGTAGAGAAGGTTAAAAAGTTAATAGAGAAGGGGAAAAAACGGGGCTCGCTAACCTATGAAGAGATAAGTGAGACCATCCTGGAAGGCGAGGATCTGGATACCGAAGAGATCGAGAGCGTTATGGAAACGTTCACCGAGATGGGTATCAAGATCATCGATGCCGTGAAACCTGTTCCCGAAGATGAGGAGCCTGCTTTTACGGAGGATGTGGTCGAGGAGGAAGAGGAAGAGCGTCCGGAGATACTGCCCACCATTCCCGAGGGTGTGCCGGTTGACGATCCCGTACGTATGTACCTCAAAGAGATCGGCAAGGTACCGCTTCTGACACCCGATGAGGAGGTCGATCTGGCTCAGCGCATCGAGGTAGGCGATATCGACGCCAGGCGCAAACTTATCGAGGCCAACCTTCGTCTTGTAGTCAGTATCGCCAAGAAGTACGTGGGCCGGGGTCTGTCGTTTCTGGATCTTATCCAGGAAGGAAATATGGGTCTTATCCGGGCGGTAGAGAAGTTCGATTACGAAAAAGGCTATAAGTTCAGCACCTATGCCACCTGGTGGATAAGACAGGCTATTACCCGTGCCATAGCCGATCAGGCTCGCACCATCCGTATCCCGGTACATATGGTAGAGACTATAAACAAACTGATAAAGGTTTCACGCCAGTTACTGCAGGAGCTTGGCCGGGAGCCTTCAATAGAGGAGATAGCCGGCGGGATGGAGATGCCGCCGGAGAAGGTGTCCGAGATCATCAAGATCTCACAGGAACCCCTTTCACTGGAAACTCCCGTGGGTGAGGAAGAGGATTCTCATTTGGGCGATTTCATAGAGGATCGCGATGCCCTGGCGCCTACGGAGGCCGCTTCCTTTACCATGTTGCGCGAGCAGTTGGATGAGGTTCTGGAGACGCTCACTCCGCGTGAGCAGAGAGTCTTGAAGCTGCGTTTCGGGCTTGATGACGGACGCACCCGCACCCTGGAAGAAGTGGGACAGGTCTTTGGAGTTACCCGCGAGCGCATACGCCAGATAGAGGCCAAGGCCCTGCGTAAATTGAAATACCCCAGCCGCAGCAAGCGCCTGCGTGACTACCTGGATTAAAGATCGAGTTTTATCATCAGTGATCACATATACGCCCCTTTCGAGGGGCGTTTTTCTTTATCTAGTTTCGCAGATGCCCTTGCCCGTAAGCCACCCATTTATAAGAGGTCAGTTCCTCCGGGCCTACCGGGCCTCGGGCGTGCAGTTTGTCCGTGCTGATACCTACAACCGCTCCCAGGCCGTAATCACCGCCGCCCGAAAGACGGGTGGAGGCATTCACCATAACCGAGGCGGAATCCACTCCGGCGACAAATCTTTCGGCCTGATCGAGAGAGACGGTAATGATGCCGTCGGTATGGCCGGAGCCATAGACGTTTATATGATCTATGGCCGCATCCACGCCGTCCACCACTTTGATCGAGATTACGGCCGACAGATACTCCGTCGACCAGTCCGTCTCATCGGCGGGCGCCATATCGACCACAGCCCGGGCACGGGGACATCCTCGCAGTTCTACGCCCTGTGCCTTGAGAGCGGCTGATAAAGCGGGGAGAACACGCTCTGCAGCAACGGCATCGATCAGCAGCGTCTCAAGTGCATTGCAGACCTCGACCTTTTCGCATTTCGAATTGATTACTATGGCTATGGCCATGTCGATATCGGCATCGGCAGCTATATATTGATGACAGATGCCGTCGTAGTGCTTGATCACTGGGATACGGCTCTCAGCCGATATCCGCTCTATCAGGGACTTGCCGCCGCGAGGGATGATGACATCGATAAGCTTTTCCTGTTTTAGTAGTTCACCCACAGCTTCCCGATCCGGTGTTCTTACAATCTGGACGGATTTCTCCGGCAGCCCGGCTTTTGCCGCAGCACCTGCCATTATATCCGCCAGCAGGGTATTGGTTCTCAGCGCTTCAGAGCCGCCCCTTAGGATTACGGCATTACCGCTCTTTATGCATACCGCCGCCGCATCCGTGGTCACATTGGGGCGGGATTCATAGATAATGCCTATGACTCCCAGAGGCACGCTGATCCTCTGCACGCGAAGGCCCGACGGCCTGGTATGACCTTTGGTTATTACGCCCAGGGGATCGGGCAGATCGGCTACCGCCGCCAGACGGTCAGCCATATAGCGGAAAGTTTTGTCGGAGAGTTTCAATCGCTGCAGCAGCGGACCGGCCAATCCGGCGGCTGCCGCCTCGGCTACATCCTGCTCATTGGCAGCCATTACAGCGCTTTTGGCCGCCTCCAGCTCTCCGGACACGGCCAACAACGCCTCGGTACGTTGTCTCCCGGGAAGTGTGCCCAGTATACGCCCGGCAAGGCGGGCATCCTCAGCCATTCGTGCAATCATGTTCTCATTTTAACACTCTTCACGCGCGGTTCCAAGTTTAACTTGCCCCCCACGGCGCTATCGCGCCATGGGGGGGCGTATGGTTATTACCTGTTCTCTTCTCTCATAGCTTGCTCGCCGCGCTCTATAAGTTTCTTGACCATAAATCCGCCTAATTTACCGGCTTCTTCCGTGGTCATGCTCGGGCCTATATTGGTGATGCCCAGATCGCGTCGGACCTCTTCTTCCAAATCTTTGAG
>JAQVUQ010000006.1 GCA_028699365.1 bacterium
TGAAGCTTACCCTTCCCTCTTCCAGAGTATAGATATGCTCCAGATGTTCTTTTATCGCCGTCAGCCCCCTGTCATTTATATCTTTTATCAGGGGAGCATAAAAGCTACGGGTGAAAAGGCGCAGGTAGTCCCTGACGGCTTCCTCTCCGTAGCGACGATGCAGATAATCTATGCCGCAGTTCAGTGCCATATGAAAATCCTGGTGCAGGTACGGATTATCAGCGGCGGAACGTCTCATGATCTCCTTAGCCATGCTGCTCCGCCTCCCAGGGGAAGAGCATATCTCTGTCGTTAACCAGCACGTCTGCTATCGCCCGGCGGCATTCGTCCGTCAGCGGATAGTTGAGATAGCTCTTCCAGGTGTTGAAGATGCCCATCTCCACCAGCAGATGCTTCAATCCCGTCAGCCAGCAGGTTATCTGCCGGCCGCCGTAAACGTCCCACATGATGCGGTTCATGCGCTCCTGCAGGCGACCGGCCTTCTCCATATCCCCATCGGCTGCCGCAGCCATGATCCCGGCCGCCATGTATCCGTTGAAAACGCCGCCGCCCAGCAGCAGGCCGTCATAACCGGCTTCCAGATAACTGACGCAATCGAACTCGCTTCCGTTGAAGAGCTTGAGCTGCGGGCGAACGGCTCTGGCCGCCAGGGCGGCTTCCCGGCGGGCTGCATCGCTTGAGCTGTCTTTGACGATAACTACCTTCTCCTCGGCATAGATTTCCGGCAGAATCTCGGTCGGCACCACCACGGAGCCGTATTGGCCTCTGTCGTATATGCCTACGGGCAGAGGGCTGTTGCGTATGGCCTCCCGATACAGGTTGAGTATATTCTCCGGTGTGCCGTTGAACAGGATATACGGCGGAGCAATAACGGCAATATCGGCTCCTCCCTGGTAAGCCGCCGCCATATTGTCCAGGATGCGAGCGGCGGAGTTGTCCGTTACCTGGCAGGCCACGGCCAGACGACCTCCGGCGCATTCGGTAACTGCCTGCAGCAGAGCAAGGCGATCTCTGTCCGGCAGCCACGGCCCTTCGCCGCAAGTGCCGGCCAGAAAGAGTCCTTTGACACCCAGACGCAGATGATGCTCCACCATGCGCTCTACGGATTCATAATCCAGACTCATATCCTCTTTGAAAGGCGTCGGCACGGCGGACCAGACTCCTCTCAGATATTCAGATATTAATTCCATGAATGTATTCTCCCTTACAATATCTTATCAATGCCACATGGCGGGCACGATCACCCTGTCCGGCAGATCCGGCACGGCAGCGACAACGGCTTCCATCAAATCCTGCGGCAACGGCCCCTTAGCTGCCATGCTTATGTTTTGCTCTACCTGCTCCACCTTCTCGGCCCCGGCCAGCAGCGCCGTGACGCCCGGCAGACCCAGAACATAGCGTAGCGCCATCTCTGACAGCGTAAGGTCCGCCTGTCCGGCCAGACTGCGTAATGCCCGTATGACCGGCAACGCTTCCTCTTTCAAACCGGCGGGGATAGCTTCTTCTTCCATGGTAAGAAGCCCCTGCAGGTAGATGCTGCGCACGAAGACAGCCGTGCCCTTATCGGCGGCAAGGTTGCAGATGCCCTGACGCACAAAGCTGTGATCAAGGAGGTTGGCGGGAATCTGCAGCGCTTCGGCTTGATCGGAGACGATAATATCCCGGGTAGCTCCCGTGGTCATGACGGAAACGCCTGCATGGCGGATCAAACCTCTCTCTTTCAGTTCCAGCAGCGCATCCATGCACTCCGCATCCTCTTCACGATGAAAGAGACAGATGGGCAGCGTTTCCAGCCTCAGCCGCTTAAGGGAAGTTACTATCGATCTCTCTACAAACTCCCGGGCCTTACCGCCATCGATCGACTCCCGGGGTATCCACGCCACCTTGGTAACGATTGCGATCTTGTCCGACAGCCCAAGGTCTGCCAGAGCACGGCCGATAACCTCTTCGCTATCGCCGTAAGCCGCTGCCGTATCCAGGCAGTTGACTCCGCCGTCGTAAGCGCAGGCGATGATATCGCGGGCCTCTTCATACGATGGCCGGCCGCTCCTGTTGGCGACGCCGTAGTCCAGGCCCAGTTGAACCGTGCCCAGCATCAGTTGCGACAGATGCATATCGTGCCATTGTTTGTATAACATATCTCCTCCTGGAATCACCTTTATTTGGCCGTATAGCCTCCGTCTACGGGGATATTGGCTCCGGTTATATATGACGAGGCGGCGGAAGACAGAAAGACGATAATACCTTTCAGGTCCTCGTCACCAGCCAGTCTCCCCAGCATGGTCCTGTCGCTGTACTGCCGCACAAAGGCTTCGGGCTGGCTCTCCGTCCGGAAACCGCCGGGGCTGATGCAGTTGCACGTTATTCCTCTGTCGCCGTAATAGCCGGCCATAAAACGAGTGAAGTTTATCATCCCGCCCTTATGGAAGAAGTAATCGGGAATGAAGCCGTCCATATCAGTGCCCCGGTAATTGGTGGGATCCGGCCCCACCATGCCCTGGATGGATCCGACGTTGATGATCGATCCTCCCGGCTGCATGACGTCACCCACGGCCCGGGTGATCATGAACAGCCCGGTGGCATTGACCTCCATACTGCGGGCAAAGGCGGCGGCCTCGTCGTGATAGCTCTTCATCGGCCTGAGAACGGCATTATTGACCAGGATATCTATCCTGCCGCTGCGTTTCAGTATGGCATCCCTGGCCGCCAGGATGGAGGCCTCCTCTCCCTGATCCATCTGCAGAGCCGCAACTTGTCGTCCTGCCTCCCGATGGACCCGGGCCACCTGCTCCAGCGCTTCCAGGTTACGCGCCGCCATATAGACCTCGGCCCCGGCCTCGGCCAGCGCTTCCACTATCTGCCGCCCGTAAAGGCCGGCTCCACCTGTTACCAGAGCGGTCCTGCCTGAAAGCGAGAATTTCTCCAGAATGGGCATAATTGCTCTCCTCCTGATGCGCCCTGCGGGCGCGGTTGTTAGTTGTTGGTTTCAAGCTCCCATGCAAGCACTAAAGCATGCTGTTCAGTTCATCCGGACCAGCCGAATCTTTTCATGATTGACTCCCTGGATCTGCTCAGATGTTTTTCCATGGCTCTTCTGGCTGTTTCACGATCACGGCTCTGCAAAGCCGTCAGTATCTCTCTATGAGTATCTGCGGCATCGGCCGGACCGTGATAGCCCCATTGTCTGGCAATGGACCATTCCATGAACTGCAACCGAGTGCTGTCCATAATGCGCTTAAGAACGGCATTGCCGCATTTATCCATAATATAATCGTGAAACGCGGCGTCAAACTGCTGCACCGTATCAAGATCCCCACCGGAGACCTTTTCCAGATCGAGGACCAACTGCTCCACTTGTCGCAAGTCCTCTTCACTCGCCCTCTCGGCAAATAGCCCAGCCGCCATTCCCTCGACAGCGATGCGGGCTTCGATATAGTTCATAGCATCTTCCAGAGTGGCCCGCACCACTATGGCCCCGGTGTTGGGTATCAGCCGGACCAGGCCGGCTCCGTGCAGGCGCTGCAGTGCCTGTCGGACCACCGTCCGGCTGACGCCGGCGGCTTTGGACAGTTCTTCCTCGCGCAGAAAGGAATCCGGCTCATATTCGCCGGCGGCGATCTTCTTGACTATCGCATCATAAAGCGCATCCGTCTTATTTAGCGCCATATTGGCTTACCTCCCGGGTTGATGCCCTGTTTGCAGCCGCATCGAGCTGATCGCTGACCGCCGTGCCGCCGGCTCTCAGCTTTTTCAATACCCGGCTGGGCCTCATGCTTGCAGGCTCCATACAATCGCCTTTAAATTTCAATATCCTGTCCTCCATCTCAACTATGGCATATCTCGTCAAGCGCTACCTCGCGGCCGCCCTCTTCCCGGCTTTTGATACCGGCTATGACCAACTTCATCAACTCTTCCGTCTCCACAAAGGGAAAAGGACGTTCGCCCGTGCACAGATAATCTATAAAGGCCTTAAGTTGAGCCTTGAAAGCATAAAAAGTATCGCTCATGGCTGCCTGGGCATGGCCGGCCGTGCCGCACAGAGTAAGCACGCCGAAGGCCCCGTACATATCCGCCACGGCAGCGACCAGAACATCGACGTCACTCTCGTGTTTGAGATGGACGATATTCCTCCCTGCGTCGCCGGTGTTCCGGACGGAGATAAAGCCCGGGCCGAGTACCGGGTAAATTGCTTCCAATGCGTGTATGCCGTATCTCTCCCAGCTTTTGGGCGTAGTTACGGAAATATAACGTAAATCTCCCAGGTCGCGGGTGGACAGGCGATAGGGACCGAACTCCTTGCAATAGCGCATGCAACTGGAGGACATGATCGGCTTGCCCTGGGATACCCAGCGGCTGAAGACGACCAGATCGGCTTCATTGTCCGTCAGCGGTTTATCCACGAATACCGGCAGTCCCGCTTCCACAAAGGGGCGACATCTCGATATGTGCTCTTCGCCCCTGTCAGTGGCGATTATTACGGCATCCACATGGCCAATCACATCTTCCGGCCTGGCGGCGATATTGGGAATCAGCGAGGCTTTGGCTACCTTGACGGCATCGTCAGGATCGTCGGTCCAGATATGGGTCACCCTGGCCCCGTCGATGCCGAAGCCCTCCTCCGGCTCCTTATTGAGATAAGCAGGAATACCGGCATAAGGGCATTTAGACATCTCCTCCCGGTCATAGCCGTTGAAGATAGCGCTCCAGGAATAGGGGTGTCCGTTGCCGTCCACCATGCCCAGCATAGCCAGGCGTATATTTTTATTTAATGCATCCATGTTGTATACAATTATAGCGCCAATGAACCGCTTTTGCAACGCACGTGCACTATAGAAGAAACGGCTGTTCGTATATCATTGCCGCTTGATCAGCTTTCCTTGAATTTCAGCATAAAGCTGAAATTCGCCAGAAAACCGAATGCCGGAGGGAATCGCTTTATAAGAGTACAGATAATATCGTCTCCATCCGCGACCAGAAGAAGATTTGTCTCTTTCTCCCCCGGCGGAAATCCCAATGCCAGATATCCCTTATCCGTCAGTAACAGCAAAGGTTTGGTCATATCCGCTTTAAGCTCATTGCCGTCAAACTCAGGCATAGGCTCAAAGGAGCAGAAATTTACGGCATCTCGCCAGCGCAGCAGTTCCCCCTCCATATAACTATTATTCCAAGTCTCCTTCCTGCAGGCAATCCAACTGCCGATGTTTCTCACCCTGAATGAGACCTTAGCCAGTAGTTTCGACGGTAAACTTTCGCCCCGGGAATCTATCACAAGCCGGAACAGGCCGTTATCTTCCAGGGCCAGAGTGACCGGCATTGACTCAGATAAGGTATTTTGCCCCTTGCCGGCAGGTAGAAGCAAATCAGAATATCCGGAACCGGCCGACAGATGCAAGTTGGGCTTATATAGGCTGTAGGCATTCTCTGGTCCGGACTTACAGCCTCTGTCGGTTCTGAAAACAATCTCTCTTCCGTCTCTATAGGATACGGTGATCCTGGCAGCTAAACCTCTGGAGGAGCCGATATGTTTGACAATATACCCCAGGCAGTTCTTACCCTGTTTCAACACGCCGGAAAGGTCTACCTTATCTACACAACACGCCTTCTCAGGATACCAGAACCTGTTATCCTTTATGCCGCCGGAGACGATATATGCGCCATTGATATAAAGATCAAAACTGTCCTCAGCCATGATTTCAGCCGTTACATAGCGAATATCGCCATCGATCTCCACCAGTTGCCTGAAGTGCCCCTTGCTCTTACCGGCCGACAAATCGGTCCACCATTCCAGAGGGGTATCGCCCGGCATCCAGACCGGCCTGACCTCAAAACCTGTACGTTCTTCTCCAAAAGTTTCAAACGAGGGAGAAACGGCTTGAACCCAGCCGTCATCGTTATAGTTACAACAACTGAACAGCATAGGATCCCATTCCCAACGTTCCGGATAAACCGCCTCCAGCGTTAAATCTTCAAAACAAACCTCTCCCAAAATCTCCCTTTCAATTGATGTTTCCACCTTTGCATACAGAGTGCCTATCCGTTCATCTTCCTCCTCAAAGCCCTTATCAGCAAGGGTGGTTTCACCGCCTTCAGTAAGATAGATGTTAAAATCGTACGGCGCCAATTCTATCGGCAGGGAGATAACGTCCTCTGCCAGCTTCAGCTCACCCTTGCCGGACAACCTCCGGCCTGAAAGGTTTATCACCAGCGACAAAGCCCGCCCCTCCAGCATTCTTGAGAAGCCCAGAACCGGCAAACTATCCGGCGTCTCTATATTGAAAACTTCCCGGCCCGTATTAACGAAATCTGCATACTTCCGGCGCAAGGATAGTGCACGACGGATCATCTTTTCCGCACCCCGCTCCGTGCTCATGCTCAGAAGGGGAAGACCTTCCAGGAAGCACGATAAAGCCATTACGGAACGATCACTGTTAAGAAATTCCCTGCCCAGAGCAGGCACCTGGTCATGATTGCGCAAGCTGAGAACAGCTATGCCACCCGCCGGCTCGCAGAACTTACGTTTACCTACAAATGTCTTAACGCTCCGGATAAATTGCTTCCACCGCCGGTGATCGGCACAGCATTCCATCCGCCTTAACGCTCTGTGAAAACCTGAACTCCATATATGATGCTGGTAGTAAGCATCACACCCCAACATGCAGACCTCACTGAGTACAAGACTGTCAGGGTCGGCTTCACGCATGGCTGCATGCAGACGTTGCATCATTCCTACGGAACCCCATAATTTCCGGCCGGGCCAGAGATAGTTACCCGAACCCGACCAATCAGGAGGAAAGCATATCATAGCATCAACCCTGAAGCCGTCAAACCTGTCACTCAACGCCCATTCGACACAACATTCGACATAATGGTTCTGCCATTCCTCATTGGTCACATCCATCTGCCAGTTGCTCGTGGACCATCCCATTTCACTATTCGTTTCATCTCTTGCTATCCATTCAGGATGCTCCCGGCAGATATCGGAACCGGGAAGCATCGAGTGCGGCACAGTATCAACTATTACCCTCATTCCCAGCTTCTTAGCTTTATCGTTTAATGCCAGAAAATCCTCTCTGCTTCCATAGCTGTCCAGAATATGAGTGATACTTCTCTGGCAATAGCTGCGAGACGGATGTAGCGGCGGTAGATAAAGGATATCAAACCCCATATTTTTTATTCGTTCGAGCTGCTCGCCAAGACTCTTGAATCCCCCGAAATCCCATATATAGGGGTGAACCTGGTATATGGCAGAGCCTTTTATCCAATTCGGACGCTGAGAGGCCTTTATGCCGGCATCCAGCTTGAGCTTCTCTACCACTGTCCAGGCATCATCCCATGATACGGCTCCGGAACGTATAAAGACAGGTCCGCAATGTATGTGCCGTGTCTTATGCAAGGCAGCAAAGGCGCTGAAGAACAGAGAGAAATCAACGCCGCCGTTAACTTCCGAATAGCTATAGCCTACCCCCTCCTTAAGATATGAGTGAGCATAAAGCATAAAATCGGGTTTGTTACGGCTTCCTTTAATGAAAAGAGCATCGAGACGATAAGACCACGGCTCGTTTCGAGGCTCGCCCTTGCCTATCGGCCCGGAGGTTGCCGTATCGCCTGTTCGGCGCAACTGGTCAGGGAAGAGCTGCGGATCGGCGATGTAGTAAAATGAACCCGGCACATTCAGATCGAAACGCGGATAAACTATTTTTAACATACGCAGATAAGCAGGGACACTCCCGCTGTAATCCAGCGATATGTTCATCATCATCAGACCATTCACACCAGTTTCGAAAACTAGTGTGAAAAGACAATCCTGCAGTTGATAAGTTATTTCAAGCCGATCGCCATCATAATCAAAGCCGGCCTTAATATCGGCCTCGTGCCTGCTTCCGCTCAGCCATCTGCCGCTGTAATCCTGCACTCCCGTTTTCTGAATACCCCGTATGCCGAAATTGGTAGGGCAGGGCGGGTCATCGAAATCTATTTTAGCATCAAAAGGCCATATCCCTTCTTCCGCAAAGGCCAGCCTCCTTCCGCTTTTTAAATCCTTTACAGCCCTCATTTTGCCTGAATTATCAAAAGACAGTTGAAAATTGCCCAGATCGAAAGACCGGCAGTCGGAAGGACTGCTGCCGGATATGTTTGTAGCTTGCATTATGCAACTCCCTGTCAAAATTCCGTCACACACCTTACTTACAGGCTTGATTCTCCCTGAATCGCTTAATCGGATTTCTTGATAATTTCGTTTATCTCTTCAGAGGCTTCCAGACAAGCCTGTCGTGCAGTGATCATACCGGCGTGAGCACGCTCCACCTTATCCACCCAGATAGTCACTATCCTGTTGATCTGCGGTACTCTTGGATAGGGCTCAAGGTAAGGGACAGCGTCCAGCAGGACCTTAATGTTTTCCGGCTTACCGGTATTATCTCCGACAACCTTTTCCGCAACATCCTTCATAACAGGGAGATTTATTCCGGAGAGCACCTGCTGCCCACTGGCCGAGACAATATATTTCAAGAATCTTATGGCAGCTTCTTTGCGGCTGCTGCCGGCTGCGATGGCAAAGCCCGATGAACTGGCCCAGTATGCCTTCTTCCGTCCATAAGGCATCAGGCATATATCCCAATCAAAGCCTTTGATACTCTGCCGAAAATCATCCATGCTCCAGGTGCAATTACGATGCATGGCCAGTTTCCCGGTTTTGAACAGGTCTGCCTCGCTGATGCTCTCAGCGCCGTTAGCTCTCCAGACAGGAGAGACCTTATACCGCTTCTTTAAATCGATATTGAACTGCAGACATTCGGTAGCAGCGGCAGTATCCAGTCCGGAGGCCGTGGCACTGGAATTGAGCAATCCCGCTCCGAAAAGTCCCAGCTCTACCAGACCGGAGAAACCGAACTGGTCGATTATACCGTCGCCGTTTGTATCCACGGTCAGCTTGCGTGCAGCCGCAACCATATCTTCCAGGGTCCAGTTTTTATTGGGATAAGGAATGCCGTACTTATCAAACAAAGTTTTATTATAGAACAGTAATTCCATATCTATACCGGAAGGGAAACCCATCAAACGGCCTTTATACCGGTACCAATCGACCACTTTTTCATAATATCTGCCGGAATCAAAATCCTTAAGAGCGGCATCCAGATCCATGAAAGCACCTTTGGCTGCCAGTTCACCGAATCCCTGCCCCATCCACATGACATCAGGTGCAGTATTACCGGCAATCAGAGATTGCACTTTCTGGTAATAGAATTTTGGCGCTATTTCGATAGCTTTGACCTTTATATCGGGGTTAGCCTCTTCAAAGCCCTTTATAAGCCTGGAATATAGAATATTGTTCTGCACGCCTGCACCATAAGTGAAGGTTATTTCCGTCCTTGCCGGATAGCTCTTTCCCGGACCACAGCCACTCAAGATACTTACCGTTATCCCCAGCAACAGAAGTGCAAATACAGCCTTTTTCATCACACGCCGACCCCTTCCAGCACCGGATATGCGTTCCCGAACACAATCTGCCCGCAATCATTAGACCGCCCTATATATACGGCAGAGATGTTATTACGACCCTATCTTCAGGGACTTCCCGAAACCCGGCATGGAATCGGAAAGAGTGTTCTTCCCGCCAAATGTCACTAAAGCATCGTTATACCGGGTAACAGCGTTACCGGCAATTCCCTTGTCGATAGCATCGAAATTGAAGCAAGCTACCGTGTCATCATCCGGAGCAAAAGGCTTAAGCGGTACACCGCTAAAAAGGATCGCCCGTTTCGAGATCACCAGGTCATCCAGCAACCCCTCGTAGCTCGTCCAGTCCTCATACCCGCCGTATCTACCCAGAAAAAGATCGACTCCGGGGTTGCTATTCAACCGGGATATTTTTACCTGCCTTTCGGCATCCATACATCCGTTGACATAGATTCTTATATATCCACCGGCCCCGTCAATGATACAAGCGACATGGTTCCATTCATCCAATCTGATTGATGTAACGCCTGTAAGCGTAATATCGTCTACCGGCTCACACGTATTAACTCTAAAGTTTATCCTTCCTTTTGAATCGAGATATACCTCATAACCACGCCCCGCATTAGCGGACATCTGGTGGTCATATTTTGATATAATACGTTGCGTGAGACCGCTATAGGGATAACGGCGCGGTTTCATCCGGAAAGAAAGAGTCATTTGTCCTGCAGCACAGTTCAGCGCATCATAATGGGCTATCCGGGCAATTCCCGGTGTGCCTGCCGGTGACAGGGTCACGCAGCTATGCAGCAAAGGACTATCTGCAATCGACTTTATCTCTCCCCAACAGGAGAGATTAATGCCGTAACGGCTGCAAAGCGGACCGTAGATTCGCTTCACGGCATCCTCCCAGGTGGGTATGCCTATTTTATCATCCTCACTGGAGAGGTAACCGAGATCGGCATGAGCTACCGAAAGCAGGTTAGGATACAGTGTTTTTCCTGTGGATATTCCTATAACCAGATGATCAACCAGTCTATTGCGAACCAGGCTTTCCCAGTCCAGATACATATTACCATAAGGAGGGCCGATATATCTGCCACGCGGTATACCTGTCATTAAGACGGTAGTGGGAAGTGCCCGCCGCAGCTCTCGATATAACTTAACAAAGTACTCTCCCCTCAATCTGCGCCATTTCTCCGGATCAAAATCCTGTTTCAATATATCGACGCCGTAACGCTTCATATATTCTTCGACCACAGGCTTGTTGAAACCGTATTTGTCAGCCTGTTCCGCCGGCCTGGAGTGCGTTCTGGTGCAGAGATACACCCCATCGTAATTGTATTCCCTGACCATCTTGCCGATCTGACTTACAATATATTGCCTGGCTTCAGGGTAGGCATATTCCAGCACGCCGTACTGGTATTCATTCTGGCTGCGATCGATCACCTGATATTGCGGATGTTCGATCGTAAACCGTGATTGCCAGGGGAAAGGCGTATTACCGCCGTAAAGTATGCTCTCGGGTGCGCCCCAGTCGTTAATAGTAGTATAAGCATATATACGGAGTTTATGTTTATGTGCCGCCTTCACGGCAGCCTTGATCGGATCGAAGACTGCCTCTATTTCGGCTACTTTCTTATAATACGCCATAGAAGAGGCCGGCCTGGTCACATAATATTCCTTTATTATCCTGGATGAAACGCGCCAGAGAACGATATCCGCAGCACAGTCTTCTTTCCAGAATCTCATCTGCCTGTCTATCTTTTCAGGCGTATCCAACTGGGCGTCTCCCTTGCTGAGCAGTATATTATCTCCCCAGCTCACGTAAATGACTTTCGCCTTTTGAGCCCAGGCCGCCGAAACAACCGTATTCACCAGAACAATTACCGTCAAGGCTATAGCAGTTCTATAGAGGCATCGGTACCTGGTCATCGCTCTTTCCTTTCTTTGCGTGTCGTTTTTCTTCATTTGGCGGCAAATCCCCATTCCCGCTTTTCCTGACCATCGTACTTGCAGGTAACAACGATTACTTCGTCCATTTTCTCAGGCGGTATGTTCACCTGTATATAAGTACCGCCAAGGCCGCCCTTCCAGACCTGGTAGCCGTCACGTTCAGAAGGGCTGATAAGCTTTCCGTTCAACCTTACCTCCAGAATGCGAGGAGTGTTATAAGGCAGCATGCTCCTTATAGCCAGGCCATGCGCTATCGGGCCGGGATTATTGAGAACCTCTCTGTCAGGATCGGCAAATACCCTGTTGATGCTCCCCGTCTCCTCAAGATGCTTTCTTATCGCTTCTACATCCACCCCCGGCATACGGGACAGATTGGACAGCAATTGACTGACGTATATCTGGTTATCGCCTTGCCTGCATCCGAGAAAAACCTTTTTGGCGGCATCGGGGCTCATGGCAATGCCGAAACAGAATGCTCCATCCATGTCGGGATAAGAACGAAAGGTGCGGAACATGCTTTGCTTATTCCATAACTCCACACGGCTCTCACGTCGTACCGCAGCCGTTTGACCGTAGGCCGCCAGCCATTGCATCCAGGAACTGTTGACGCTTATGCGTCGATTAGGATACCCGTCACATAATTCTGTGCTGAAGCGATCACAGCCTATCTCCATCAATCGTTTGAGCCTTGCCACTGCGCTGCCGGACCAGCCACCGCTCTCAATGGTCAAAGGTATGCTGTGATATTTGATATAAGCGTAAGTACAGGCATTTACAGCACTTGCGGTGGGATACACATAAAACCTGTCCTCATACCCTTGCATAGTTTCAGGCGGCAGCATTATCTTCTCGTGCGTTTCCGATCCAAGATGCTGAGGGAAACCCAATACCCCGGCCGCTTCTGCCATTTCACGGACAATCGATCCCTGAAACGTATTCAGTACCAAGCTGTAACCGGATGTGCCTACAAACTCTCCCATATAAGCGCCCTGCAGCATCGTACCATGGGAATCGACTATAACTTCAGGTTTCAAGCGGTCTATCAGCTTCTGTATAAGAACACCTTCAGGGTTCTCCTCCGGCAGCGAAGCCCCGGCCGTTGTCCAGCACCAGGCGATGTCCCGGCCAAACTTGTTGTTCCCCGTCTTGCCGTACCCATAGGGATTAGGAACCGGGATGATCATACAAATCTGCCGGGAACGGATCTTCGCCGCCAGAGGATCGTCCCCCAAAAGCCATTCAGCAAACGCCAGCAAAGATGTGGCACCGCTGATTTCCGCTCCCGAATGCATAGCCAGCATAAGCACCACTTCTTTGTTGTCGTCGGGAACTTTGAAATCGGTAATGGTCAACATATGCAATGGTAGATCAGATGATCCTTTTCCCAGCAATTCAGCCTTGATGCGATCAGGATGTGATGCTTGCCATTTTTGCCCAATGCGACCGATCTCCTCAACAGATGGATACGATATGGGCCTGAAAGGATATTTACTGTTGAAAGCAACGCCTGCCGGTGCTCCGGCGGTCAACCGCAGAGCCTTATCGAAGCCGGGCCGGGAATCCGCCAGTGAAGGCTGAGCGCCGTCAATCAAGAGCAACTGATGCTTATCCCTGTCCACACTATTGAGATGCTTTCCTCCGGGCTCCTGCGAATCAAAGTGGTAGAGCGCCACTGTCCTGGCTTCTTTGCCGGTATAAGGAGCTGCAGGTACCCCTGTAAATACCAGTGCATCAGCGGTAAGCCGCAATTCATCCACCAGCCCTTTGAAATAGAGCTTATCCTCACCGCCATAAGATCCCAGATACAGATCCTGCAGGGCATTTGCCTGAACTCGTCCCAGCGCACGGTCACTGCTTTCGGCATCAAGCTTGCCGTTCACATATATCTGCAATTTTCCGGCAGGGCCGTTTAGAACGCAGGCAATATGCGTCCATTGAGCAACAGGAATTACGGCTTTTGAAACAACACTGGCTGCAGGGAGCCCCATATTTTCACTGTAAGGCGTCACTCTGAAAAAAAGCCGCCCGTTATCGTTTATGGCTATCTCCCAGCCCCTCAAATGGTTGGCGGGCTTATTATTGATAGTGTGTCCGTATTTGGAAACTATCCGTCCCCAGGCCCTGTTCTCTTCAGGAAATATCCAGGCCTCCACCGTCATTCCGGCACCCGGGAAACAGAGTTCATCCGCGTGCTTTATTCTAGCCCTGCCGCAACTCACTGCTCCATCTGCAGCCGATACTGTTGGAACTATGGCAGACACCAACAGAGCGGTAAATAATAATATTGTTTTAACTCCAAGCATCATAACGCACCTCGTTCAAGCAATGCAAAGACAAGTAACTCTCAGAGTGCCTCAGCCAGAGAGGAAACCATCTGCCCGCCGGGCTGAGTATGTTTCAGCCATTTGACATGGCCATCACAGAAGAGAACGTTCAAACCGTTGCTGTGACGGGCAGAGAGATTGCGCCAATCACCGGGAGACGCCAGAAAGACATAGTCAGTAGTAGCATCAACAGCATAAAGTGTTTCCGTAGGATGCTGCAAATCTGTTTCGTTACGTGCCGGTTTAGTCCCCTCAATACTCCATATACCCTCTCCATTGGTCACGAACCTGCCCATAGTGCCCAGAAGAGAACCGTAGCTGGTATTGACGGCCGGCGTTCCTTTGGGTCCATAGCCAGTATCACTCGGACACTGCATTATCTGGTCACTTACGCCATACGACCTGAGCCGCTCCCACTGGCTAACCATGCCGCTCAGACTGTTATACCTGCCCTTGGGGTAATTGCCGTCGAAATCCTGTAAATACATGCTTAAAGATAGTCCTATCTGCTTTAGGTTGCTTTGGCAGGTGGCCTTCCTGGCATTCTCCCTGGCTCTGCCGAATACCGGGAACAAAATAGCTGCCAGAATCGCGATTATCGCGATAACTACCAGCAGTTCTATAAGTGTAAAGCCTCTCTTTTTTGTCTCTCTCATCATGTTACCTCCACATAATCTACTTGCGTCCACCGGGACCTGTAACCTTCACAAACAATAATTATTTCTACATATGCGTACTCACCTCCTTCTATATGAGCTTTGCCCCTTCAAAACAACCTACATCTATTGCCCAATGGCTTTGCCAGGCATGCTTGAATTCATACTCTTTAATCCCAAATGAAAACATATAGTGCAGGTCGCTTCTCACTAATTTCACAGCCATTACGTTCCGTCCTTTATTAAAGTCTGCTGCGATACAATGCTGAGACGGCATCCACATACCCGGCTTCTCCTCTCTTCCAATCTCATTACCATTAAACCAGCACTTGAATTGATTATTGCTCCCAACTACCAACCAGCGCTTTCCAGCTTCTGTTATATATAACTCAGTCCAGGCGTATATGCAATTTGGACCATAAAAACCGATAGCGCTATCGAAAGGCACCAGATCCTCAGCGCTTTCCAATTCAAAATCCGCTTTATACGGCGTATCATTACCGATAGCTTCCAACCATCTTTTCTCATCGATATAGCCGTCGTCGACATCAGCAACGTTGGTAAACATCTCTTGCAGAACAGGCAGCGTCATTTTATCGCCATGCGGCCAATATTGCCTGTCGTCGCAATCAGGACGAACTCCGGCTTTCCAGAACGGTCCCGCCACCTGCCACCGTCTGGCAGTTGCAAAACCTATATCCAGAGACTGCCCGTCCTTCTTTACTGCTACCTTGTAATGACTCTTGAGTATCTCCTGCCCCTCTTTTAATTTACATGCGTAAGTTTTTTCATCTAATTTCTTCAGGTCGACAGCCGCAGGAACCGAGAGACTATCGGGGGAGAAAGAAAGCGCAAAACGCTGCCATTTACTTCTATATAAAACAGGCTGGTCATAAGACACTTCAATTCCAGCCGGCGTGGATGAATGCCTTTTCCGCACAGATATAGAGGCCGGCTTACTACTTACGGTTACATGTCCGTTCGAGAAATGATCAAGAACCTCGAGACCGATTACACATGTATCATAAGCCAGATCGGATATTCTGTTACTCTTTCGGGTGATATCGACACCTATCGAATAGGTGTTGTTAAGCTTACTTATCCAATTGGCGGGTATAGAATCCAATCCGTTTATCATTGCATATACAGCTCCGGCAGTAGCACAGGTACAATCACTATCATAGCCGCAGTTTAAAGCTATTCTCATACAATTTTCAAATTTATCAGCACCCCTTAACAACGCAAGGATAATGAAACCGGTATTCTGAATACAGTTTGTTGCATCAGGATGACCGAAATGCCTCAGTATCTCTTTTCTGATACCTGCACAGCTATCCTTGCTATCCGCTCGTTCCCTTACAAAGCTGATTACCTTACCTGTTCTTGAAACCGCCGGAACATATTTCAGGCTGCCGTCAATAAGCTTTCTTATATCTCTCTCAAAAAAGGCATCAGCCTCCAGGGCTGCAAAGAACTGCTCAGCCCATACCGCTTCATCGCCATGATCCAGACAGCCGTCAATACGGGCATAAGCTGCAGCTCTATCCGACAGACCCGGGGAGATAAATCCCCAAATCTCACTTCTTATCAGACAACCCATCCCGTCCTTGAAGTATGCGTTATTAAAGCTGCCGGATGCCGATGGCTGCACGCCCATTCTGAAATTCCTGACAGCATAGGAATACTCACCAAAGGGATACCATATATGTTCCATCCACATATCCCTTAAATCGGCACTTGTTAGAAGAGGCCCGTACTTTTCAAGCGCGCTCAACCATACTATCTGGAAATCGGAATCATCGTTGGGTTCAATATCGATATTAAACTTCTCAACCCCTTCATCCGAAGAGCATCTTTTATCTCCTTCATACGGTGCACCTATCGTCCCTCCAATGAACTTGCCGTACCATCCTGCAAGAACCTTGTCGTAATAGTCACGCCATGTAATACAGTTTCTTGTCATTATCGGACCTTCCCCACAGAGCTTCTTGTTACCAATTCGGGATCTATGAACACTCTGGATACCGGCAGAGACTTTGATGCCAGTCTGTTTATGATAGTGCTGGCGCAGAGTTGGCCTATATCATAGTGTTTTTGATTTATGGTTGTTAGTGGAACTGCGCCGCGCTGTGCCTCCTGGATATCATCAAAACCTGCGACGGAAATATCCTCGGGAATCCTTATCCCCTTATCCATGAGGGCGTTAATCAAACCGATGGCAACTATATCGTTGATACAGAAGGCTGCCGTTATCCTGCCGGCTGCAAGAAGATCCTTTATCATTGGAGCGGATTTGATACCAGCCTCATAGTCGTATTCAGCCTCGATAACCAACCCCGCATCAAATTGATATCCTTTGGATTCGATAAACTCCTTGTATCCGCGAGTTCTTTCTTTAAAAGCAGCGCCATCCTTCTTACCACCTAAAAATGCTATCTTTGAGTGTCCCATCCGTATAAGATAATCGGTCATCATACTTGCGCCTTTACCACTATCGACCTCAACTCTGTCGGCAACTATATCGACAGGGGTTACATATCCGGAGAAAACAAGCGGACTGTCATCGTTATTAAAATGCGTCAGTATTTTGGCCACCTTCTTGTTCGGCTTTCCTTCCTGACCTATAAAGATTAATCCGGCACATCTATTCTGGTAATACATCTCCGCCAGAGCAGCTTCCTCGTCGCCGTCTCTGTAGGTATTGGAAAAGGTTATGTGATAACCCGACGGTCTCAAGGCATCATAGATGCCCTTCATAAACAACCCGTAAACCGGATTCGATATATCAGGCACAAGAACCCCTATCTGATTTGAGCCTTGCTTCCTCAGCATACCGGCTTTTGCATTATACATATAATTCATACTGTCTGCCGCGGCCTTAACCAAAGCTATTGTATCCTTATGGACACATTTCTCTTCTCTCAGAGCTCTGGAGACCGTAGATGTAGATACTCCCAGTTTTTCAGCTATGTCATATATAGTAACCACACACAACTCCTGAAATCGATTTCCACCATGTTTACCAGTGTTAATCAACGTTTCCTAATATCAAAAGCAACATTTACCTGCAATCGATTGTATTTACATTTATAAGTTACCATATTGGTTACCCTCGCGTCAAGGGGCAAAATACTAAATTCACAGTTATATTCAGATAACCTCTACCAACAGGGTGAATAAGCCATATGCCGGTATACGGCATTTTACGGCATCGCTCGAGAATACCGTTGGTACACCCGTTTTACATTCAAGCAGATCTATTTCCGTTACCAACACTTTTTTACCAAAGAGTTCGGATCGCAACCGTATCTCTGCCTCAGTATCCATTCCGGCAACTTCATAAAGTCTGATTACCGTTCCCTCTCCATCCTCCTGCTTCTTCAGAGATGAAAGGACCAGGTTATTATTCTTGATTTCAACAAACGAGCATTCCGGGGGCATGATACCTTGGGCTGGAACTGCCTGGGATACGATTAACGGCTGATCAAAAGCAACGGCTTGCCGGAAAGCGTCTGCCGCATTACATAAACCGTCATGCGGTATTACTGCCAGGGAGAAACAGTGCTCGCCAAGCTCCGGGTACGGGTCGGGATCATTGCTGCTCCTGATAAGCGATACCGAAATATAATCATCGCCGGTGCGATAACCGTATTTGGAATCGGTCATAACCGTCAGTCCGGCTTGTCTATCCGTTCCCTTTACCACACCGGAAATATCACCCCAGCGTAATGCCGGCACATCGATATCTTCGATATCTCTCCGAGTGCTGCCGAACGGTATCTCAAAGTGACGTGCCGAATTCTCCAGCGATAAAGGAAAGACTATATTCAACTGCGGCACAGGCTCTCCCTTCCGGCTTACCTCAAGCCAATCGCACTTGCAATCGATATTAATGCGATTTGACCCTTTATCCAGATATATTGCCGTAGTAAGCTCTGAACCGCGCATTCCAACAGACCAGACATAACCGTTTCTTAGTGGTCCTCTAAGCGATCTGAAAGAACTTCTTTCTATAGTGGAATAAAAATCAGGAGGTTGCGACGCTTTAATGAATTTAATACCCTTTATCGTCTCAATGTTCGAATAGGCACCAATCTGCCAGGCTGTCATACCTTGAACAGGCATACCATCCCTTCCAGGCAAGGCTGCAGCCTCATCGATAATCCTGAAAAGCGCCGTAAGTCCGTCTCCGGGAACGAACTGATCTCCACTCTCTTTACTTACCAGGCTCTTTATCGCACCGGAAACAGTATCTAATTCGATTCGCAGCTTATCGTTCTCCAGCACGGCTTGTGCGGGTGTCTCCAACTGTACAGGCTGTGCTTTGATATTCGGTTGAGAGTGCTGTTTGCACACGACAAAAGTTTTATAACCCAGAGGTGGTATGGAATCAGCTTCAAAAAGGATTCGCCTGAAGGTATGACCCCAGTAACTTTGAATTCCTTCCGTTACCTGGTGAACGACTTCCTTCCCCCGGCAATCCTTGACGACAAGGTTATCTTCACTATCGCCCATATCCCAGAGCACCGCTTCCACAACCTCAGAACGCCAGAAGGAAGAGGGATTAAAAACAGTAAATATACGATACGAAGAATCGTCCACGGCAGGCGCAGACATCCCCTTACAGTCTTGCCAAAAGCCTGCGCCTGCACCAAGCGCCCTGTCACAACGAACCCGGCTTTGCACTCCTGCCGCACCAAGAACAGCTTGCGTATCGATAGCCTTGTTTATAGCGGTTAAAGCTTTTTTCAAGGCTGCACCGGTAGCAGCTTTGACTTCCTGATGCTGACCCAGGGCATAATGCCTGGTCTGACGCTTACCCGAGCCTGGCAGAATATCATGGAACTGGTTAAACAACACGCGTTCCCACGCCCTGCACAACTCCGATTTGGGATAATCAAAACCTTCGGTCAGTTTACCGGCCAAAGCGGAGAAACTCTCGGCTACCGACAGAAGCTTTTCACCATAACGATTTGCCGCTTTCGTCTCAGACTGTGAAGTATAACAACCGGTAAAGATAAAATTATGCTCTCCCTCCAGCACGGGCAACTCCAGACCGGACCTCTCAATTGCGTCAAAATATTCCTTATATGTCGAAAATTTTATGGTGGGAAATACCGGCCAGGAACTCATCTCCTTTATAGTTTCTATGTCTCTGATTGCAGGGCCGCCGCCATGATCACCTACACCATAGACTCGCAGAATACTCCGGCTTCCAGTCTTTTCAACCTCATTAAGCACCGAGCGAACTATCCCCTCCGGGAGCACGTCATAGTTATACCAATCATCCTTCTCATGATAACAGAGCAACCGGCTTCCGTCAGGTGATTGCCAGCGGTAGAGCTTGGGACCATCCAGCGCCCGACAATGATAATAGTATTTGGCGCCCGTCCTTGATAAGATGGCCGGAACATTGAGATTATGGCCAAACGTGTCAGGTTCAAAATCCAATTGTATATCA
>JAQVUQ010000231.1 GCA_028699365.1 bacterium
ATAATCGATCATCGGCAAGACGCCTGTAAACGGCAGGAGAAAAGCGCTGTCTTGTGGAATAGAATAAATTGTGTAGTTACAGGCAAAGCATAGAGAAAACTGCGGCGCTAACATCCGAAGCATTAAAAAGGGGCTGCCAGAATTATAAACAATGCCGTTTGGGCATTGAAACACAAAACCTTGCCGGGATCCGTGCTGGGGAAAAGGGCTGAGAGTGATATTCTTTGCCTGTTCCTGGGAAGAATATCCTGGAAAGGTTGGGCTTCGTGGCGCCGCTGGAAGCTCGACTGCGCTATGAAAAAGAGCGTCAACGACTGGCAGGGGTACAACAAAATTTATATCTGAAAATCGAATGCAGTATGCAGAGAGGTGAAGAGATGCTTAATCCGAAGGACGAACGTTTATCCACCGGCATTCCCGGGCTGGATGAGATTCTATACGGCGGGCTGTTGCCTGGGCGGGCCTACCTGGTACGCGGCGGCCCCGGCACCGGTAAGACTATTATGGGGTTGCACTGGCTGATGGCCGGTGTTGCCCGGCAGGAGCGGACGCTTTATATCAGCCTGGTAGAGACGGAGGCTGAGATACGTCGCAATGCCGCCCGCATGGGCCTGGATCTTCAGGGCATCTCTTTTCTGGATCTGAGTCCCTCGCCGGAGTTCTTCAGCGAGGTGGAGACATACGATATCTTCTCCCCGGCCGAGGTGGAGAGAGAGCCGACCACCAAAAAAGTAATAGAGACCATGGACAATCTCAAGCCGCAGCGCATCTTTATAGATTCCATGACACAGTTCCGCTACCTGGCCACGGATATCTTTCAATTCCGTAAGCAGGTGCTCTCCCTGTTGCGCTTTCTGCTGGAACGGGAAACGACGGTAATCTTTTCATCCGAAACCAGCGATGTCAGTCCGGACGACGACCTGCAGTTTATCGCCGACGGCGTTATCAGTCTGGAGTCTGTTCCCGGGGGGGGGATGGTCAGCGTGCTTAAGTATCGTGGCTCCGGCTTCCGGTCGGGATGTAACGCCATGCGCATAGATGAGCACGGCATGAAGGTCTTCCCCAGGCTCTTGCCCGAATCCTTTGTCAAAGAGTTCAAGGCTGAAACCATCTCTTCGGGCGTGCCGGAGCTGGATGAACTGCTGCACGGTGGCCTGGAACGGGGAACGGTCACTATTATCAGTGGGCCGTCGGGCGTAGGTAAGAGCACCCTGGGCATGGCCTTCATGAAGGAGGCGGCCGGACGGGGAGAACGTTCGGTGAATTATATCTTCGACGAGATGACAGAGACTCTGCTGCACCGGGCGGAATCCGTCAATATTCCGGCCAAGGCCATGATCGAGCGAGGCACGCTGTCGGTGGTGCCGGTGGAACCTCTGCGCTATTTACCGGACGAATTTGCCCAACTGGTGCGCCGGGAGGTGGAGGATAAGCAGGCCAGGATAGTCATGATCGACAGCACCGCCGGCTACAGCCTGGCCGTGCACGGCCAGGATTTTGTCAGGAGCCTGCACAGCCTTTGCCGGTATCTGAAGAATATGGGCGTTACCGTCATCCTGGTTACCGAGACAAAGGATATAACCGGGGAGTTCAAGGTGACTGAATTCGGCCTTAGTTACCTGGCCGATAATATAATCTTCCTGCGTTATCTCGAGATAAACGGCGAGTTGCATAAGGCTATAGGCGTCTTGAAGAAGCGGGCCAGTGATTTCGAGAAATCCATGAGGGAATTGAGCATCACCAGTCACGGTATTAAAATCGGTCATCCGCTGTCCGGATTGCGAGGCATCCTGAGGGGTGTCCCTGAGTTCATCGTCCCGCCCCGGCAGGAGGGATAGTATGTCCAACGAAGCGGCCATACTGGTAGTCGATCGTAATCCCAGGAATCGGGAGCTGCTGGAACGCTTTCTGGTACGGGAAGGCTATCAAGTATGCCAGGCGGCTGACCTGCAGGAGTTTGCGGCGGCTCTGGAAAGAGATGGCGATCTGAAGCTGGCTCTGGTGGATATCGCCGGCTTTGACAGCGCCATCTGGGATTACTGCGAACAATTGAGAGACAAGGACATACCCTTTCTGGTCATCTCACCTCGGCAGGCTGCTGCCCTGCAGGAAGAGAGCATTGCCCACGGAGCCCGGGGCCTGCTGACCAAGCCGCTGGCTGTCAGAGACCTGCTTCGTCTTATCAGGAGCCTGATAGAGGGGGGAGCATGAGCAGGATACTGCTGCATATCAGCCAGGAAGAGAACCGGCGTCTGCTGTCGGAGGCGTTGAAGCCTTTCAATGAAGTGATACTGCCCCAGGCCGATATTATCCCGGAGGAGGTCTTCGATCTGCTCATCCTGGACGGACCGGCCCTGGACAGCTTACAGGAAAGCCTCAGGGCCAGGCGGGAGCGGGAGCAGCCTGTGCTGGTGCCGGTTCTGCTGGTGACTACCCGCAAAGATGTGCGCCTGGTTACCAGGAGACTGTGGGAGATAGTGGACGAACTGATCATCAGTCCCATAGAGAAGGTGGAACTTCAATCCAGGGTGGCAGTGCTGCTGCGATCACGCCGCTATACCCTGGAACTGGTCAAGCTGAGCAGCGACCTGGAGACTTTCAGCCATTCGATCTCACATGATCTGAGGGCCGTTCTGGCGGTGATCCAGGGACATACCCAACTTTTGCAGAGGGATCTGCCGGCTGATGATATCCGCCTGCAGCAACATATAACGGCTGTCCTTACGGCCTCCGGTCGCATGAATGTCATGATCCAGGATTTGGTGGACGTCGCCCGGCTGAGTTCCGGGGGCATACAACTGATCAGGCAGCCGGTCAACCTGAAAAGCTTCCTGGACGATCTGCTGAAGAGTATCGGTCCGACCATGGATGCGGGGCGGATCAGGCTGGATATCCCGGAAGATATGCCTCCGGTGGAGGCCGATCCCAACCGGCTGGAGCGCATCCTGATAAATCTAATCAGCAACGCCCTGAAATATTCCGAGAAAGACATTCTGATCAACGCGGACAAGCGTGATCGTGAAACGGAGATAGCGGTGACGGACAGGGGCATCGGTATCTCTGCCAGGGATATGGAACACCTGTTCGAACGCTTCTACAGGGTTGAGGACAAACATAAGAGCGAAGGCCTGGGCCTGGGCTTGTATATCACCAAAGCTTTGGTCGAGGCCCACGGCGGGCATATCCGGGTGGAGAGCAAGCCTGGAAAAGGCAGCCGTTTCTCCTTCACTCTGCCTATGGACGTGTAATGGAAGTGACGGCAGGCTAGCAATGCCGTCATCTGGAGACGTTGGGATAATTTAATTCATAAAGAGAAGCTGATTGCGTGATTTAAGAGGCTTTCAAAAGGAAAGATCTTTTAAATCACGTTTTTTTATGTAGAATAATAAAGATTCTATAGAAAACTCTTGACAACGCCGTCTATGCGTATATAATCTAATTATACATGTTAGCAATTATATTCAGGGTATGTGCAGTAACAGCCTGGAATTTTTGGAGCCTTGTATAGAGATAAAGCGATCCCTGAGGATATGGAGTTTATGGAAGTACCACTTAAACAGAAGGCCTATGAATATGTATTGTTGAAAATCATGTCGGGGGCACTGCCGCCCGGCACCAAGATTTCTGAAGTGGCCATGGCTAAGGAGATAGGTATAAGCCCTACGCCGTTAAGAGAGGCATACCGTCAACTTGCCGGCGAGGGGCTATTGAAGTATGTGCCTAATGCGGGGGTCTTCGTAAGAGAGATAAATCGGACGGAGATTGAGGAGTTATATGAAACACGAGAGGCTATTGAAGCTTTCTGTGCGGGAAAAGCCTCTTTGAAAATGAATGCTATCACTACGGCGGAACTTAAGGAGTGTCTTGACGAGATGCTTGCGGTAGCTCGTGAATTTAGCCAATCGGGACAGCCGGAGTTCTCTCCAGAGCAGCAAATCGGATATCTGAAGGCTGATGCGCGTTTCCATCTTCTCATTCTTAGGGCTGCCGGAAACGGTATCATGCTGAAGACCATGCGGGAATGCCATATTCTGGGACGTCTTCTTAATTTCAAGAGCCACAGGCATACCCTGCAGCAGGTAGCTAAAACTATCAGGCAGCATTATAGAATATATACGGCCATCCGTGATCGTGATTATGACAGAGCGGTTGCCCGTATGAAAAGCCATATAGAATTCAGTCGTGCCACCGCTTTGGAAAACAGCATCGGCAAGCCTGATAAGAGCGATGCCGAGCATCTTTCAGGGATGATTCTGAGCTTTATACACAACATGGAGAAGGAGTAAGCCGTGCAGTGGAATAATCCTGATACCGGGGGTGAGTCGTGATCTCGACAAGCGGCTTTTCAGCAGAATTGCTGGAAGAACTGCATAGAAGCCGTGTAATTGCCGTATTAATGGTGGATAATGTTTGCGATGCCGTGCCGCTTGCTAGGGCTCTTCTGGATGGCGGCATAAATATCATTGAGCTTACATTAAGAACTCCTATTGCCATAGAAGCACTTATTGAAATACGGCGCAAGGTTCCTGAAATGATTGTCGGAATAGGCACCATACTCACGGTGGAACAACTCGTTGCCGTAAAGACGGCAGGGGCGGCGTTTGGTGTGGCGCCCGGCTTCAATCCCAGGGTTGTGACTAAAGCGCAGGAGATATCTTTTCCGTTTGCGCCCGGTATCTGCACTCCTTCGGATATTGAGGCAGCCTTGGAGAGAGGCTGCCGCGTTCTGAAGTTCTTTCCCGCTGAAGCTTGCGGGGGACTGAAGAGCCTCAAGGCAATGCAGGCGCCGTATGCACATCTTGATATAAGCTACATCCCTCTCGGCGGGCTGGATCAGGATAATTTTCTTCAATATCTTCAATATCCCGCCGTCGTGGCTGTAGGCGGTTCATGGATAGCCATGCGTGGTGAAATAAGCGCCAATGACTGGAAAGCTATCACGGCCAAGGCCATCAAGGCCAGAGAATTGATCGATTCGCTTTAGAGGAAAGGATTTGAAATGGCTAAG
>JAQVUQ010000232.1 GCA_028699365.1 bacterium
TTCACGATGTGGTCTGGTACGCCCGGCTCTTCCAACTGCCCGCATCCTTTAACGGCAGACGAGTGTTGCTGCACTTCGGGGCGGTGGATTACCAGGCAGATGTTTGGGTAAACGGTCAGTTCTGCGGCAGCCACGAGGGGGGGCATGTCCCGTTCAAGCTTGATGTCACCGATATCTGCCGTCAGGATTACGACAACAGCCTGGTCCTTAGAGCATATGATCCCAGCCGGGATATCGAGATACCCAGAGGTAAACAGTTCTGGCAGGAGAATAGCGCCGGTTGTTTTTATACCAGGACTACCGGTATCTGGCAGAGCGTCTGGCTGGAGGCCGTGGGGCAGAGGTATATCGAGAGCTTGCGTATCACGCCGGATATAGATAATTTCAAGGCGGAAGTGATCATCGAGACGGACGGGTTTGAATCCGGCCTGGAGGCGGAGACGGAGATATCCTTCAAAGGGGAGCTCATGACCTGTTGCCGGGCGACAATGGCCTCGTCCTCGGCTGAATTGACACCGGTTATCCGGACGCCTTCAGGCGACAGCAGCCGGTACTCCTTTCTCTGGAGTCCTGAAAATCCCGTTCTTTTTGATTGCAAAGCCCGGCTGTTCAAGGACGGCCTGCTGCTGGACGAAGTGGAAACCTACTTCGGCATGAGGAAGATCTCAGTGGATGGCGATAGATTTCTGCTCAACAACAAGGAGATATTCCAGATGCTCCTGCTGGACCAGGGATACTGGCCGGAAAGCCTGTTGACCCCGCCCGGCGACGAGGCCATACGCTATGATATAGAGATGACCAAGAAGTTCGGCTTCAACGGAGTGAGGAAGCATCAGAAGGTGGAGGACCCCCGCTTCCTTTACTGGGCCGATACCATGGGCCTGCTGGTATGGGGGGAGGCGGCCAATGCCTTCGATTTCAGCCGTCTGTCCGGTGAGCGTCTGCGCCGGGAGTTTGCCCAGGCGGTAATGAGAGACTATAACCATCCTTGTATCGTGGCCTGGGTACCCGTAAACGAGTCATGGGGCGTGCCGGGCGTCTATCAGGATACGGTGCAGCAGAACTATGTCAAATCGCTTTATTACATGATCAAATCGCTGGACCCCACCCGTCCGGTGGTGGATAACGACGGCTGGGAGCACATGGAAACCGATCTGTTTACCCTGCACGATTACAGTCAGAGCGGTCCGGATATCATCAGGCGCTATGCCGATAAAGAGAGCCTGTTGACCGGCTGCATCCATAAGATGTGTTCCGCTCGCGGATACGGTTATCAGGGCCGGCCGGTAATAATCACCGAATATGGCGGCACGGCGCTGAAAAGCGACCAGGGCTGGGGTTACGGCGGCGGTGCCGAAGACCCGGAGGCTTTGCTGGCAAAGTTCCGCGAGATAACCGCCGCCTTCAAATCCATACCCTGGATAAAAGGGCTTTGCTATACCCAGTTAACGGATGTGGAGCAGGAAAAAAACGGCCTCATGACCTATGACCGCCGGCCCAAGCTCGACCCTGATGCCGTGGCAAGCGCAATTGGCGGCTGATTTACCGTTCCGGCGGCATCTCTCCTTCACTGCCGGCATCGAACAATCGTCCGTACTCCGGCGGCAACTGGTTGCGAACTTTCTCGATAAGTCCCTCGGAAACGGATTCTTCCAGTTCGGCGATAACCGCCCTGGCGTGATGAACGGCATCCGGCAGATCGACGCCCTCGCCCTCCCGTTCCTTGACGCACTCCAGAAACTCGTCCAGCGAATATTTGTGGTAATCGCCGCTTTCCTGAAGATGCCGGCCTATCTCCGGCGGTAATTGAGCCGCCAGGTTGTCGGCAGTATCGTCGTAGAGTCTTTCTCCCAGCGTCTCTAACGTAGCTCTGGTCACCATCTCCGCTTCTCCACGTGAAGCCAGCCTGGCGCGATGCTGGACCTGGCCGATGAATTCGTCATGCTGCATAACCGTGTCCTCCTCAGGTAGTTTTCAGAATATATACCCGTATTCAGCCACTCCACAACAGCAGATATGCAATCCCCCGACATTCAAACGTGCTTACACCCTTTGTGCCTCTGTGCCTTTGTGCCTGACAAATTGGCAGGATAGTTGCAAGCAAGCATTTCCAGTGCGGGCGTGCGACAGCAAGGAAAACGGATGCCCGCCGGAAAGGAGAATGAACATGTCAAGCAGTAATCACGCTGGATTCAAAATATCGGTCATCCTTCTGCTTCTATGTCTGCTCACGCTCTCTTTACCGGGGATGTGCACAGCCCAGTTCGAGATGCTGGGTCTCATGTCCTTGATGGCATCGCAGCAGCCGGTGATGGAGGGTATGGGGCTGCCCTTCGATCTCCCCGCTAAAATATGCGAGTTCTCAGTGCCGTTGTTTCCCAATGCTATAGCCGTACGCACTTACGTTTACACCCAGGAAGGACGTATAATAGTTTATTACTATACTACCAGGACCATGGCGGCTAAAGATATGGAGGCTTATGCTCCCGCCGGCACCAGGATTACGGCCGATCAGAGCGCCTTGCTGGCCGAACACTACGGCTGCATCCGGGAGGAGAAGGGAACGCTGTCGGAATGGTTCACTCTGGATACCTGTATCGTGGGTATTCAGGTGCCCTCCGGATCCCAGTCCGTCGATACTCTTATTCGTGTCGGCGAGGAGATGATACGTTCCAACCGGATCAGGACAGAGAAGCTCTTCTCGACACCTGATAAATGCTTCACCACCTATATGGGTGCCATTGAGCGACAGGAAACCGCCCTGATCCTGGAATGTTTCCACAGCGATGGATCGGCAACGGCGGACAAGAGCCTTAAGGCTCTGAAGCAGCTTATGCCCATGCTGGGCCTGGCGCAGATCATGGAAGAGGAATACTCTTATGGTGACAAAAAGAAGCCCCAGATAAAGTTCGGTCAGCCGGAACTTCTCTCCAAAGATACGGCCCGTCTCAAGATAACCCTGGATGACAACGGCAGCCTGGATGAGCCTACGGCTGTAGGATTACTGGCCTTTGTGGCCCACGTCAATAATTGCACCGAAAGCCATATCTGGGTGCCGTTCAAGAAAGACGGCGGCAAATGGGGCATAGACCTGGCGGCGCTGCAGGAAGCGGGTCTGGCGGACTCACGAAAGGCCGCCACCAAAGCCGACTGCCAGAACAACCTGAAGCAGATAGGCCTGGCGATCTTCATGTATATGCAGGATCACAACGAAAAGATGCCGGCCGATATCAGCGCGCTGGAGCCCTACTTAAAGAACAACGCCGTTTTTAAATGCCCGTCGGACGATGGTACGCAAGAGATAAAGGTAATCACGCCCGGCGTCAAGACCAGCTACATATACGTCAAAGGGCTGAGCAATATGGTGAAGGACCCCTCCAGGGTAATAGTGATGTATGAGGCTTCCCCCGATTTCCACGGCGAGGGCAGAAACGTCCTCTTCATGGACGCCCACGTCAAATGGTATGCCGAATCCTCTTTCCAGGCCCTGATGAAGAAACAGGCGGATCTGAAGAAGGTGCCGGCTAAGAAAGCAACGGTCAAGAAGGCGCCGACTTCTAAGAAGAAGAGCAGGAAGTAGAAGGATCCCTTTAGACGCAAACAGTTAAAGCGATGAAAGCCCTGCGGAACAAACGGAAGCTCTGCAGGGCTTTTCACAGTGCGCCAAAATTTTTGGGTCATGTGTCTTTGAGTGCGTGTAAAGTTTTTGGGACAAGCGAGAGAGATAGCCATTAGCCGACTATCATAGGAAGAGATAAAAAATGTTATCCTCCGTCTTAGCGCTCCCGAAAGGGAAGAAGGAGGATAACATTGGTCGCGACAGGAGAAGCCTGTGAATGGGGAATTGAATGAGAAATGAAGACATGAAACCATTCTTCACGACCTTACGGGAGGGAGATATCCCGAACCCGTCCGGCAAAGCAAGTCCGAGCAGATGGAAGCGAGCCTTGCCCGTTCATATTACCGAAGAAGGCGGCGAACTGCATACCCGGCAGGAGCCGGTGGAGGGAAGGGATTGGGTCGACAAACGGAAGCATCCGAGGGAGACACGAATAATTACGATGGAAATTGAGAGCGTGTACACGAAACAGAGACGCATAGCAGAGCTGGCAGCCATCTGGAAGGAAGCAATGGGCCTGGAGATCGAGAGCGACAGAGAAGAGATAATAAGCGGCGGCGAAGGGAAAAAGAGCAATGCCGGAGTAGAGCGGCTGTATATAAGTGCGGATGGGACGCGGGTATGCACGGGTGCTGGGTGGAAGGAAGTCAAAGTCGGAACGGTGTATGAGACTAAAGAAGTGAAGAACAAGATCGGAGAGATGGAGATCAAAGTCCGGGATATCAGCTATCTGAGCAGTTTTACGGATTGCCATAAATTCGGAGAATATCTGTGGAGTGAGGTTTATCAGCGAGGTATAGAGAAGGCAGCGGCGTGATAGAAAGTTCTTGCAAGCATGTAGTTGGTGCCAGGCTGAAAGGTGCCGGGATGCGTTGGAGCATAAATGGAGCGCAGAACATTCTAAACCTGCGTCTCTATATCAAGAACAAGAAATGGCAGGATTTCTGGAACAGGCAAAAGGCGGCGCTTTCTTAGATGTTTTCAAAGAATAATACATGCACCCTGTGTCTTTGTGTCTTTGGGTGCATTGAGTTTTGCCGTCATCCATGATAAAATAACATGCGAATTTGCAGGGGCTGTTAGCTCAGTTGGTTAGAGCGCCTGGTTTACACCCAGGAGGTCAGTGGTTCGAGTCCACTACGGCCCACCACTCTTTCAGTAATAATGCGGGTTTCCGTTTTTTCACGGGAACCCGTTTTCGGTATGCCGTATATACCTTGCCATTGATTGTCGGATGCACCGATTGGGTATCATGCAGATATGAGAGATAAACGTATCATAATTATAATGTTGATACTGCTTCTTCTCGGTATGCTGGCAGGTTTCCTCATCGCTCGGTCTGTCGAAAGGTCGGTGGCAGAAGAGCCTCCGGTGGC
>JAQVUQ010000233.1 GCA_028699365.1 bacterium
TTGACTCCACAGTGGAGGTGGTTCTTTTTTGATTACAAAGCAGAGAACATAAAGAAGCTGACAAAAGTATCGTTAGCGATAAATTTTCAGGGTGCGGACGGAGAGGTCTTTGAAGCCTCATTGAGGAACGCTTGTGCAAACGAAATAGGGGCTGAAACTGAAACGGTTGTTATGCCTGTTGAGGATATTCCTACCCAATTTGTTGTCCCTTTTCTTGGTGCGCCCGATAAGATAACCGGTGACCTGAGCCATCCGGTATGGAATAAAGCGACCCACATATCGGTTTTTGTAAACGATAAAGACCCGCAGAGAAGGATTTCAGCGGTCCGGAACGAATTATACCTCTTTCATGACAAAAGCGCTTTATACCTGGGCATGCGCTCCAGGAGCAAGAACGGTTTGGATATTGTATCGCAGCCAAGGCTTAAAGACAGCGATATGATATATTACGACGATAATTTTGAGCTTGGTATTGTGCCGGCTGAGGCTGCAGTTATGTACCAGTTTATTGTTAATTCTGTAGGATCGCTATACGACGGGACGTTCGATAAACGCAGCTTCAACAGTAGCTGGAACAGTTCCACAGCGGTTGCAACTTCAAGTAACGGCAAAGATTTTTGCCTGGAGATGCGTATACCTGTCAGGGATATCGGTATCGATGGTATCAGGCCCGGCAGTATCTGGAAGTTGACCACTGTGCGTAACTATCGGCAGGAAAAGCTTTGGAGTCAGGATCATTTGACGCCTTTGAAGAAAGGGTTTAGCGATTGGGATCGGTTTGCCCAATTACTGATGGCCGGAGACGATACCGCCGTTGATGTGGATTACCGGAACTGTACAACGAGTTATCCGGAGTTCTCTATCAAATCAAAAGGCGGTAGAGGTACCGCTCTTCTGAATTGCGCTGTTTCTGACGCGAATTCCACGCGGCTTATCAATGCGGATATGTCTCTCGATATATCAAATGGAGATAATGGTTACCTGAGCGTTTTTCTGGATTACACGGAGAAGAATAAATATCGGGTGGATATGTCGTTGACCGATGTGGCTGATAATGTCGTGCTGGCCCGCATGTCCAGGTCTTTCTCCGTATTGCAACCTCTTCAGGCAACTACGGATATAAACTGTGTGGCCCAGACCCTGACCGTCGGCATAGATGCCGGTGGTATCGTTACCCATGACGGCCGGAGCCTGAAGGGATTTGTAGAGGTTGAGAAAAAGGATGATCCGAGGCTTATTATCTCCAAGTCATTCGATATTGCTCCAGGGACAACGTGTAGTGTCGTCCTTCCGATAAATGAACTGAAGGACGGAGTTCACAACATAGATTGTTACGTCCGGGACAGCAAGGGGTATCTTGTAGCCGAGGTCATCGAACCTGTCAGGATTTACAAGGATATATTCTGGCTCGATAACGGTTTGGGTGAGGAAGACTATGTGCCGAGGCCGTTTACAAAGCCGGTGTTCGACGAAAAGCAACGAACGCTTGCGGATTGGGGACACAAGGTTTTTCTGGGTGCATCGGTGTTGCCGGAGCAGATATACGTCCAGGGAGCACCGCTGCTATCTGCTCCGCTGGAACTGGTCGGGCAGATAAACGGGTGTCCGTATCGTCTTACCGGTGAATTAAAACGTTCCGGACCTGCTAAGACAAGCATGATCAGCTTGAGTTCCGGAGCGGATACCGGGGGATTAAAATCCGTTGTTAATCTGAATTTCGATTATGACGGCATGATGAAATTTGACATGGATATAAGCGGGAAGCAGCCGATAAGCCTGGAGAAGATACAACTGCGTATACCCTTGCGCCGTGAAATTGCTGATGTTCTGTTTAATTTCACCGGTCAAAGTACTTCAGAGGGCACTTTCGAATATGCCGGAATGACTATGCTTAAGGAAATGGAGTATGCTGCAGATCTCTATTATACCGATATCAATGGAGATGGCCGCAATTCAGGGCTGAATAAATGGGATTGCAAGAAATTCTGGCCGATGCTGTGGGTCTACAATATGGATATGGGGCTTTGTTGGTTCGTCGAGTCCGATCAAAGCTGGTCTACAAATAAAGGGGATATTCTATACAATCTGGAAAGAAATGACAAGAGTGTGGTTCTGACTATAAATATTATCACCAAGCCTGTCAAAGCCATTTCATGGCGGCATACTTTTGGACTGTTGCTGACTCCGTCAAGGCCTTGGGATAAATACGTTGAGCGGGAGATGTGGGCCAGAAGGACGGAGTATTACGCTGCAGTGGTCAAGCAGGCAGATGATATGAACGAAGCGGCAAGCATACATCGTTCTGATGCCAATAATTTACTGATTACAAATTCTCCTGTCGGCAGTTACGGCCTGGATCACCCCTGGACGCAAAGACATATGATAATGCATCCCTGGGTAGTGATGCATCATGCACCGGAGGAAGGCTGGAAGCGGGAGATATATCGCAGAATCCATGATTTCTGGACCCAAGAAGGACGCCATATGTATTTTTATAATAATGCCTCTTACACGTGGTGGAATTCTCCGGAATACAAGTATTTCAAGAATCTGTGGGGCTTGGAAAAGCCCGGCTCTTTCTGGGAATGGGAAATGGTTGAGGTCAACCGCTCCTGCAAGAGTTGGCAGGATTACTGGATATACAATTTTTATCACATGATAAAGCGTTATCCCGAGAATTTTATTTCTATAGATTGCTGTGGCATCCAAACGGATACCAGAGAGATCAACGGTATGGGCTATGACAGAAGCGGAGAGAGAATCAGCACGCTTAACATATTCGAAACCAGGCAGATGGTGAAACGTATCTATAGCATAGTGGAAAAGCAGAGAGAGCATCCTATGGTGCTGTTCCATACCTGGGATCCGATGCTCTACAGCTTTTGCAATCTGACCGAGCGGGGTGAGGAATGGAGAGGTTGGAAAAAACACCATTTTGAGCAGCAAGGCCGAAATCTGGATTTCTTCCGGTATCTTTCAGCCAGCAAGGTTGGTCCGGTAAGAGGTTTTATGCCGCAGATGGAATCGGGCGCTCCCAGGGCAAAGGTCGTTCATGGCGAGGGGCTCATGCTGCTGCACAACCTTTATTATGATGATACTTACAATAAATTTGTCGGCGAAAAATCAAAGATTAGGGAACGAATCGGTCTGGGTGTTCGTGAGGATATCGAGTTTCATCCATACTGGAAACCTGATGATGTTATACGATCGAGTGAGAAACTTATGAAGGTAAGTTACTGGAAGCACCCGGGAGGCACATATATCATAGCTATGAATACGGATTGGGATAATCCCTCCGGCATGAAGGCCGATATCAATTTGAATCTGTCGCTTCTAGGTATGAAGAGAGTCAGGATCAGCCTTTTTGATCCTATGCAGGACAAAATATCCGATGTTGCGGTAACTTCTGATGGAAGGACAAAGGTTTCTTTGGATATACCTGCCGGTCTTTTCCAGATTATCCTTGTGGAAGAGGGCAATAATTAAATGGAAAGGAAGATGACCAAACGGATTCCTCTGAGGGTATGCGGCAGAAAGGATATAGCTTATACTTGCTGGCCAGTTACTCAGGGTGTGCCTTTTGCTGACGGAGAGTTGTTGAACGGAAGCCCTGTTCGTGTGGTTGACGATAACGGAAAGGTTTTTCCGACACAGCAGAGATGCCTTGGCACCTGGAGCAAGGATATGAAGTATGTTCGCTGGCTACTTGTCGACTTTCAGCTTAGCCTTGCAAGGGGAGCCGATAAGATGCTCTTTCTTGAATACGAGTGTGACAGCTGGCCCATGCCTGATAATCCCTTGAGGATTGATGAGGACGAGAAGAACATTCTCATAGATACCGGGGCAATGAGGGTGCTGTTCCGGAAAGCTGATGTATATCGTCTTACTTCAACTGACGGGCGTTTCCTTGAGAGCTGTCAAATTGAGGTTGATGGCGCTTGGTGTGAGATGCTGCACGATATCGGACCGCTTCTTTACATGATAGACCAGCATGGAAACCGTTACGATTCTTGTACTGCCGGATTCGGTCCGTCCGTTCTCTTGGAGGAGACCGGTCCGTTAAGGGCTGAAGTATGTGTCAGAGGTTATCACTCCATGCATCAGGGACAGCGATTTTGCCCTTATATCCTGAGATTTCATTTCTTTGCCGGCAAGAGCGACATGCGAATCTTCCATACCTTTATTTTCGATCAAGAGCCTCACAGCATATCTTTAGACGCCGTGGGCATGAAGATTCCGTTTCTGCCGGGTAAAATATTGAAATTTATAGTTGGCGGGGCAGATAAGGTTTACGGCAATGACGGTAAATGCCGTTTGTCGCTGCTACAATCGAGTGACCGGGAATATGCTATTCTGGCAAGCGGTAATAGATTTAATGCTATCGGCCAAAGCCCCGGCTGGGCCTCAATGGTAGGTAGTAACGGAGCAGTAACTGCCGTTATAAGGGATAACTGGCAGGAATACCCCAAGGGATTTGTACTGGAGAATAACGATCTTGATATCGGCATCTGGCCGCTGGATTATCCTGAGTGCCTGACCTTTACTACCCCAATTGAGGAAGATGCCGTATATTTCGGCGGTACACGCAACGAAAAAGAGTTCAATCGATTAGTCGACAGCAGACCGGGGGCACCACTTAACTTGAAAAGTTTGCAGGGAAGTGCTATAAACTCCTTTTCCCCGTCTGATTTATTATGGACGGAATGTATGCTGGAAAAATATGCTCCAGGAAGGACAGCCAGCTATTGTGACACGGGCGTAAGTAACGGTGTGGGCGCAGCCAAAACAACGGAGATTTACCTACGCTTCTCTACACGGGCTTTGAGTGAAAGGAAAACGGCGGATTTAGCCGGAGCCGTGCATGAACCGTTGATCGCTTCAGTCGATCCTGCTTACACGTGTAGCACAGGAGCCTTCGGCCATTTTTATCATGCCGGTGACAAACGTTTTAAGGATGTCGATC
>JAQVUQ010000234.1 GCA_028699365.1 bacterium
GGCACAATGCTGCCGGAACAATGAACAACTTCAGCAGCAGTTCTCCTTGGCGGATTCAGCCGGCCAGAAGGAAGCTGATCAACAACACCGGTGGTACGGTAATAGTCAGCGATTACTCTACCGGCAATCCGTTGCTGATACAAAAGGGTAATGTCTACTTCTCCACTATCAGCGCCGATACCGCTTCCAGCGGTTACTTTGCCCAGGTGATGGGCTCTATAGTCGATTCACCGATAAAGTTGGCGGATAACACGGGCATAAATATACTTGAAGCTGTCAGGAAGGATAACGTTCTATGCATTTCATTCACCGGTCCCGGCACAGCTACTCTGAAGGTGGATAGCGCCGCCTGCGGCTTGAGCGGAAGTACCTTTACCGTCAAGGAGATCCTGACTGGCAGGACCATCTACTCATCAGTATCGGCGGCGAGCTTGAATTCTATCGGCTTTAAGGTGAACGTGAAGTATTCCGATGAGCCGTGCGCCGTCGCCATCGGTACCAGTACCGACTTGGCAGGGTTTACCGGAATATTTGCCTCCGAAGAGGCCTTCGAACTGACCTACCCTGCCGACTGGACAACCCATGTCAATGATTCGCTGGACTCCGCCGCCGGTTGGGCCAGGGATTACTGCCATTCGGGAATGAGATCGTTGAAGATCATCCGGACTCTGCCAAGGGACGAGGCAACGAGGGGAGTTGCCCGCTGGGTCGGCAAGCCGATCACCTTCAGTGCTCCTTATCCCACCACCTTTACCTTCGGCGGCTGGGCCAAGGCTGACAGTGTAGGCGGGGGAGCCCTGCTGGCGTTGCAGTATGACGTAGTATACGGCGACAACAGCACCGAAACATACGATGCCGATACCCGGTTCAGCACGGGCACCCATGACTGGCAGCAGGTGAACTATGTCAAGACCTTCGGCAAGGGAGTAAAAAGCATTACGCCCAAGTGCATGCTGTCCAATGATAACGGCACCGTCTGGTTCGATGATCTGTATATCAATCACAACGGGGAGAACCTTCTGTATAACGGCGGCGTGGAGATACTCAAATAGAGCAAAAATTAATATGCAGGGTGCAAAAAATGGAGGGAACAGTGTCGGTGTGGGAAGGAGAAAAGGAGCCGGACGGTGAATAATCCAAAGTGTTGCTTAATACTGTAAAATGGTTGGGTATGAAAGGAGACGGTAGTAATGTCAGGTAGGTTTAGGTTATTGAAACTGCTTGGTGTGATCTTGTTGAGCGGGTTGCTTTTCAGCCCTGTTGCTTCCGCGGGGGGGCGAAACAAAGAGGCAGGAGTGGTGGATTACTTCAGTAAGTATAACGGGGGAAGCGCTTACCAGAAAAGAATGGTTAAGGATTTCTATGAGGCAGTACGTGGAACCAGTGTCTCACCCGAGTGGGTGGATGTGGATATCTTTCTGCCGGAGAATAAAGCAAAGCGGGATGAATACAAGAGGATAGCCATTCCCGCCTCCGCCTGCTGGTTTACACAGAAGATGTTTGAAGGTATGGAGGATTATGTCAAGAGCGGTGGATTGCTGATCACTAACTCCTCTCTTGTACTGCTGGATAAGGATAACAGCTATGATGTTACTTCAAAAACATCTGTTGTCACCAATGTTCCAACCGAACGTTTTCTTGGCGTCGATGGCACAATGAGTACTGAGGTGAAGCGGATAAAGGTTCAGCCTGAGATGGATTGCCCGTTGACGCAGGGATTGGAAAAAGGCGCTTGGATTGACTTACAGGTCCCTATGTTCGGAAGAGTTATAGGAAAAGTTACTGCGGAGAAGGCAATAATCTCCGATTATACGGTAAAGGGGAATGTTGCCGGGGAACAGCCGTTTCTAACTTTCAAGCACCTGGAAAAAGGTGCTTGCATCTATCTGGTGGGATATATTTTGACTTCGCAGGAAAGTATAAAAGATGCGAACACGGTGCAGATTTTTAAAAATATCTTTTCTGCAAAAACGCTGGATTGGCTCTGTGCCGGCGATCAGGGGTAAGGTAATCAGGCTACAGAAACATCTGCAATTAAGTTTTAAGCGGCCCTTGCTAAATTAAAGCAAGGGCCGCAGTATATAGCAATCTTATCTATCATTAAGCTATAAGTTATGCCGGTAAAGAGAACAAGAATTAATATGCAGGGCGCAAAAAATCGAATTGTTTATATGCCCTTCTGCTGATAAGATTCAATTAACGGACAATGAACGTGTGTATGAAAGATGGAGTGATAACTGATGCAGAAGACAATATATAAAGATGAGGCAGCGCTGGCCATGAACGGCGGTCCCAAAGTCAGAACAAAGCCATGGCCGGGGAGAGGCCTGCTGGGTGAAGAGGAGAGAGCAGCCGTAAACGCCCTCTTTGATGAAGCCATAGCAACGGGTAATGCTTTCGGCTATAACGGACCGGAGGAAGAAGCCTACTGTCGGGAGTTTGCAGAGTACATGGGCGGAGGCTATGCCGATGCCGTCAACTCCGGCACTACAGCCGTGTATACGGCCCTGCGCGCCCTTAACCCGGAGGCCTTCACCGAGGTCATAGTCAGCCCCATAACCGATCCGGGCGGGATGATGCCCATAGCGCTGTGCAACTGCATCCCGGTAATAGCCGATACCGCTCCAGGCAGCTATAATGTGGGGCCAAAGCAGATAGAGGAGCTGATATCCCCCCTTACCAGTGCCATCGTAGTGGCCCATATCGGCGGGGAGCCGGTAGATATGGAAGGCATTATGGCCATAGCCAAGAAGCACGGCATACCGGTGCTGGAAGACTGCGCCCAGGCACACGGAGCAACGATCAACGGCAGGAAGGTGGGCACGTTCGGCGATATCGCCGCCTTCTCCACTATGTTCGGCAAGCATCATTGCACCGGAGGGCAGGGCGGAGTAGTCTATACCTGGGACGAGAAACTGTATAACAGTGCCAGACGGTGCTCGGATAGAGGCAAGCCGTTTGGTCTGCCGAGCGGAAGCAGCAACTCCATAGCCGCCCTCAATCTCAATCTCAATGACCTGTCGGCAGTCATAGGCCGAGTGCAGTTAAGGAAGTTGCCTGATATAATCAGACGCCGTCAGGATATAGCCGCCGGGATTATCCAGGGCATAAAAGAGCTGAAGCTGGTAACGGTGCCCGGTATCCTGTCGGGAGCGGAGTCCAGCTACTGGTTTATGAGACTGCGGTTCAATTCTGAGGCGGCATCTTGCAGTAAGGAGACGTACTGTCAGGCACTGCAGGCGGAAGGCATACAGGTAGCAGCCAGCTACCGGCATCTGCCGCATACCATGGAATGGTTCACAAGGAGGCAGGTGTTCGGCAGCAGCGGATATCCCTGGACATCGCCCCTTTATCTGGGCAATGCCGACAGAGTCTTCACCTGTCCCAATGCCGTAGCCGCCACGGATGAGCAGTTCAATCTCGGCATCCATGAGGGCTGGGGAGATGAGGAGATTGCCGATACTCTGCAGGCACTTTGTAAGCTGGACGGCGCATTGGCGCGATAGATGAAATAAGCGCAAAAAATACTTGATTCGAGGTCTGACCCCTATGATAATCGACGCCCATAACCATCCCGACTGGCACGGCCATGACCTGGATAAGTTCCTGGCCAACATGGATGAATACGGCATAGACATTACCTGGTTGTTGAGTTGGGAGTGTCCATATGATGAGTATGCTCCCGGATATAACAGTTGTATTCCTCAACCGGGAGAGGGCGGGCCGATACCCTTTGCCAGGTGTCTGTCCTACAAAGAGCGGGCGCCGGAGAGGTTCATACTGGGCTATGCTCCTGATCCCCGCCGGCCGGAAGCCATCGACAAGCTGGCGGCGGCGATGGAGATATACGGAGTGCAGGTGTGCGGGGAATTGAAGCTGCGCATGACCTACGATAATCCTGACGCCCTGCGGATGTTCAGGTTCTGCGGAGAGAAGGGGTTGCCGGTGACGGTGCATATAGATTATGAGTTTGACAGCGGAGTGAAGTATCCCCGTCCCAATTACTGGTACGGCGGGGGTATAGAGGCATTTGAAAGAGCCGTGCAGGCCTGCCCGGAGACTATCTTTTTGGGGCATGCTCCGGGATTCTGGGCGCATATCTCCGGGGATGGCAAACACGATAAGGAGCCGTATCCGGAGGGGGAGGTAGTGCCGGGAGGCAAGCTTATTGACATGCTCAGGCGCTATCCCAATCTCTACTGCGATATCTCCGCCGGATCGGGCTGCAGAGCCCTGAAGCGGGACCCTGAGTTTGCGGTGGAGTTTTTGACGGAGTTCCAGGACAGGATACTCTATGCCAGGGACTACTTCGATAATATCCACCAGGAGTTCCTGAACGGTCTGGATTTGCCTGCCTGTGTCTTTAATAAAATCTACAGCGACAACGCCATCGAGTTGTTAAAGAAGTAGTAAAAGGTTATCCGATATACAACAGAGAATACTTTGAAGGAGGATTATTGACACTTGTCAGATTAGCTTTCAACTTGAGGTCGTAGATTGTTGGACGACACAAACAAACCCATAAGCGCTCCGGTCTTCAAATCGCCGGTAGAGTGTCCTGTAAAGATACACTATGATCAAGGAGAGCGCTCATACTCGGGTTCTCTGGCATACCATTTTGAGATGGAGATACAGTATATCAGGAAAGGACAGGGTGCCTATTTTATTCGTGACCGCAGCTATCCGTTTCATACCAATTCACTGCTTGTCATAAGACCCGGTGAGATTCACCGCTTCGATCCTGTGGTCCCTGCATATATCGAAAAATACTCCTTCTGCTTTGCCGTCGATTTTCTGGATGAGCGCAGCCATTTAGCCGATCTGCCGGAGGATTCTCCTCGCCTGTTGGAACTGACGGAACGGGAGGCCACGGCGGCGGAAGTTATTATCAGAAATATAATTGAAGAGAAGGACAGCGGACAACCGTACTGGATTGAGATGGTGCGCAGTGAAC
>JAQVUQ010000235.1 GCA_028699365.1 bacterium
ATGTAATCAGGGGTGCAGATCACCACTCCGTCCAAGTCGGTATGCCGCTCCAGCATCTCCCGGTAATCGGAGTAAAGCGATGCCTTGCCGTCTGCGTAAAATTCGTTGAACCTTTGCCTGAACTCCGGATTGACATCGCAGATGGCCGTATACTCTGCCTCCAGGCCTGCGGTCTTTTTCAGGTTAATCGCATAGGCTGAGGCCCGCGACCCGCTGCCTATGAATCCTATCCTGGCTTTCATTCTTCCCGACCTCCAGTTATTCACTTCATTTATCCTGTCTAAGAAGTCCGCTGATGGATACCGCTACCCCTCTCTCGATGGAGAGGTTGGCGCCTATGCCTGTCAGGCAGCTCATGGCCCCGTCGTAGGATCCGGCCATCTGTCCCAGAGGATCGTCAGCATAATCGGTGAACAGGTGCCGGTAAAGCCTGCTGTCTCCTCCTCCGTGATCGCTCTTGTCGCTGTCCACCTCTATTATCTCCTCATGGAGTTCCTTACGGCTTATGCCTGTATATACCTTGAAGCTGTTCTTCTCCTCCTTCGGATACATGAATATTCCCGAGTGTGTCTCGGATGCCTCAAGGCGTCCTTCCGTCCCCGTCATCGTCAGACGATATCCCTCCGTCGGCGAGTAGGCGTTAAGCGCATAAGAGAGTTGTGCCCCTCCCCTGTACTTCACCAGGACGCTCATGGTATCGTAGATATCTATGTCCGGATCAAAGAGACAGCGGTCCCGGATATAACCGTCCTCGTTCTCCGCCTCCCAGTAGATCTTGTCAAATATCTCCCTGTCTTCCTCTACCTTATGCACCTTCATTTCATATTGACACTTGCTGCCGGCATGTGGACAGGTGGAACACCTTTCGCCTCTGAATGTACCGTTTCTGCCGTATACCTTCAACGCCCCGAAGGCGGATACCTCCTGGGGCACATCCCCCAGCAGCCAGTTGATCAGATCGAAGTGATGGGTGGCCTTATGCACCAGCAATCCGCCCGACATCTTCATATCCGAGTGCCATCTTCTGAAATACTCTGCCCCATGCACTTTGTCCAGATACCACTCCAGCGTCACCGACAGTATCTTCCCCAGCTTCTCCTGCTGCAGATACTCCTTTATCCTGGCTACATACGGTACGAATCTGTAGTTGAAGGTCACCGTCACTTGCCTGCCGTATTTCTTCTCCAGTTCCAGGATATGTCTTACCTTCTCTGCATCGGTGGTCATGGGCTTCTCGGTTACGGCCTCCATGCCGTGCCGTAAGGCCTGCTCTATGAACTGGTGGTGTATGGCATCGGGCGTGCAGATGATCAGATGCGTAGGGGCACTCTTATCGGCCAGCTCACTGAAATCCGTATATATGGGGATATCCGCCTTCAATATCCCGTTGAACCCCTTCATCCTGGATACATTGAGGTCGTACAGGGCTACCAGACTGGCCTCATCCCCGTATTCTCCGCTCACCAGAGCTCTGGCAAAGCAAAGCCCCCTGACTCCGGCGCCCGCTATAGCAAATCTTCTCTTCATAACTATCTCCATCTCCTACTATGATCGACCGGCCGCTGATTACCCATCAGTCGGTAAACGTTGCCAATCCTTTACCGTATTTGCCGTCGACAAAGCGACAGCTCTTACCTACCCTGGCGCCTCTCTCCCCGCTCCAGCCGGAGATATATGCCGCCGTCGTCTCCCGCATGCCGTCGGGGATGAAATCCTCATCAAAGTTGTCCAGCAGCATGGTATCCACATCCGCTTTCAACGACGACTTCATACGCTCCCTTATCTCCTCCGGGGTTCTGACTCTTGATGAGATGCAGAGATCGTCATAAATAACGGCTGATTTGCCGTAGCCCAGGACTACACGTCCCTTAGTCGCCATTATATCCGTAAGGGCTATGCTGTTATTGACATCATCCATCACCACACCGTCAAAGAGCAGACGCGTATTACGCCCTTGCCAGGTATAGGCAAAGTGGCGCCACTCTCCCGGCTGAAAGGCTTTCTGGGACATCGGAGGTATGGCGGCGGGGAAGAACCCCTTGCCCATGAAAGACAAAGATGTTCTTGGCTTCATGCCCTTGTCAATAAAGAAGAGTAGACCTGAGGCGTCGCTTTCCACGCGAAAGACCATCCACCTGAAGAAGTTCTTGTTGCGGTCCATATCCTCTATGTCCGGCATGAACTTATACCACAATTCTACCGTGCCCTCGGCAGAGAGCATATTGCCCGGAACGGGATATACCGCCTCTCCGTAAGCCCGCTTCCCGGCCTCGGCGGCTACAGCCGCCGAGACGTATACCAATATGGCCAGACAAATACCGACAACGACATAGACAACCTGATTCTTCATCTATTCGCCTCCCTGATTACCAGCAGGCGCACGTTCTCAGCCGGTATATTTATGTCGAAGGCGCCGTCCTTCAGGTCGAACACCTCTCTGCTAATCAGGTCACGGACCACCGCTTTGTCCAGCTTCAGGCTTATATCCTTGAGTTTGATACTCGCCTTCTGCTCCTTACCGTCAAGATTGGCCGCTATCAGGAGGACTTTCTTCTCCTTGTCATCGATTACCAGGGTGGCCTTGACATATTCACTGGTTGATTCCACAGATACGTTCTTCTCATTCTCCCAGTAACCCAGCACCCTGCCGCCTGCGAATTCGGCATAGGCGGGGAAGATGAACTTCACCAGCCCCCGCAAATTCATCCAGCCGGTTTTGAAAGGAATGGCATAAGGATTGAACCTGCCCTCATACATTGTGCTGTAACGCTGGATCAAGTGGGTCGAGGAGCCAGCCATACCGCTGAAATGAAGCAGTTCTATAGGCGCGAGACTGCCATAGGATGGAACTCCCAGTTGAGTATCGTTCATGTAAAAGGCCCGGAAGCGATCCAGCGTCAGCCATCCGCCCAGAGGTTTGCCTTCCTTGGGCATTCTCTGCTCCAGTTCCGCCGTCACGGCAAAATCGGCGAAAGAAACGATCGGTGCGATCATGCCGTCTGAGGTATGCATCTTGACCAGTCCGTCCGTAGCGGGAGAGACATGGGTCATCCAGTACATCCTCTTATACATCTCCCTATGGGCGTTGATGCCGGTGGTGGGTATAAGCTTTCCGTTCTGATCATAGAAGCCGCACCCGTGCTCCCGGCAACTGCAGGGCCAGGGCATGCCGTAATCCATATGAAAGGAGCCCAGGCCGTATTCCTTCATCATCTTGTCGATGGTGTAGAGCAGGAAATCCGCCCCGGAACCTCGGGGACAGAGGACGAAGTTCCTGATGCTGGGCCGCAGCGGTTGCAGGCACATTTCGTAGCCGAAGTCAGACCAGTACGGCTCGTCGTTTTCCGGTGAAACGTTCTTCAGGTAGTACACCCCCGGAATCATGCCCATGTCTCTGACACGTTTGGACCATTCACTCACACGCGCCGGCACGCCCTTGTCGACGGGCAGATACATCGGCCCCCAACTGTTCCGCAGCCAGTAGTGAACATGGGGTATCTTCACACCGTAAGCCTTAATAAACTCCAGATCGGATTTAGCGGTGAACATCGACAGGCAAAGAGCGTTGCCGCTGTAGCCCTTAACGAACTCGCCGTATTTATCCACCCAGGCGCCCGTTTCCGCCGATGCGCCGGAGATAACCTCGGCTCTGGTCTGGTAGCAGTCGTTAGGCAGAAAATCCAGGTCGAACCTGTCCAGGATGAGTGTCGAGGCATCCGCCTTCAAAGTTGCACCTGGGCCCAGTTCCTCAGCCTTCAGCATCCTGCCGGAGAGCCTGAAGTCGTCTAAGACGGCAATGGAGTTGCCTCCCAGCAATAGATACTTGTCGCTGAAATCCACATCGGCAAAGCGGGTTTTGAATGTACCTTCCCCCACCTTATTGCCGTCGGAGTAAACCGTCACGGCCGTACCGTCGGCCAGGCTTTTCCAGGCAAGAGCAAAGCGATGGAACTTGCCGTCGTTCCAATCCAGCCTGCCGGTATTTATAACCTGGCTGCTGCCGTCCTGCATAAACACCTCAAGCGAGAGGTTCCGTTCCGTATGGAAGACGTTCTCGAATACCCAGCGCACCCGCAATCCCTTATTCTGCCCCATATCCAGCCACAAGAGATCACTGATCGGACGGGGTTTCTGCATATCCAGCGCCGTCCGGAACTCTATAGTGCCCTCGGCCGGGTTTATGTTGCGGCGCAGAGGATAGACCGCCACCACACCGGAATTGAAATCGCGCGGCGCTCTGTACTTATTGAACCAGAAATCCAGGTTCTCTGCCGATGGAGCAGGGGAGACCATTTTGGTGAACTCGTTTTCGTTTAAAGGACCAGGAGCATAGATCATCATGAAATCGGTAAAGCGCTTTATCGGCTTGATGGGCGTCGCCATCAGTCCCAGCTTATAGACCATCGGCTTGTCGAAGCCCCGCGGCGCATCTATTATCCGCAAACGAAGCAGATGCTCCGGGGTAACCTCTATCATGCGGTTGAAATCGGCATACTGCCAGTTCTCGTAGCTCTCGGCAAAGTACTCCAGACCAAAGTTCTCGTTCCCCAGCCTCATCATGCCGGTAAACGGCACGGTTATTCCCTTGTCGGGAACGTAGCCACCCCAGGGCAGCTCAGCGGCAGTATAAGAATCAGGCGCCTTAAGCCCCAGGCGATCCCGGGTATACAGAGGAGTGATCTCCTTGCGATAGGGCACCTCCAGGAAGAGCCTGTCCACCTGTTTGGCTTTATCGGAGAAGAGTTCGAATTCATACCAGCCGTAGCCGTCGAACTTCAGCGTAACCCTGGCCTTCACCTTCATATCGGCCCCGGCCATGACGCTCTCCAGAACTATCTGCGCATTGTTCTGTTTGGCTACTTTGAAGCTCTCCTCTTTGAGCACCTGTTCGTGCCCGTCCACTACGGCGATCAGCTTGACAGGAGCCGACAGCATATCCTTACCCT
>JAQVUQ010000236.1 GCA_028699365.1 bacterium
GTCAATTCAGCCGAGGACGAGGCCATTGTCGCCCGGCAACAGGTCATGAGCTCCCCTTTGAAGGATATCTCCATCTCCGCCTCCAGGCCGGATTCAAACCCGTCCGTCTCGATGATCACTTCCGCCTTGAAATTATCTATATCCGGCGTGATACGCAAGCTCTCGATATACCTCTGTCCCGCCGCTTCCAGCCAGACGCTCTGCCAGATACCGGTAGTCCTGGTATAAAAACAACCGGCGCTGTTCTCCTGCCAGAACTGTTTACCTCTGGGTATCTCGATATCCCGGCTGGGATCATATGCTCTAAGGACAAGGCTGTTATCGTAATCCTGACGGCAGATATCGGTGACATCAAGCTTGAACGGCGTATGTCCCCCCTCATGGCTGCCGCAGAACTGACCGTTTACCCAAACATCCGCCTGGTAATCCACCGCCCCGAAGTGCAGCAACACTCGTCTGCCGTTAAAAGATGCGGGCAGTTGGAAGAGCCGGGCGTACCAGACCACATCGTGAAAGGAGGGATCGCCTATGCCGGAGGCCCGGCTTTGATAACAGAATGGAACAATGATTCTTCCGGCTATATTTTCTGACTTACGGAACCATTCTTCCCGCCTGCCCTTGTCGTCGTCGTCAAAGGTAAAGGCCCACTCACCGTTCAGGCAGAGCCAGTCCCGGCGCCTGAAATCGGGACGCGGGTGCTCCGGACGGGGTATATTTGTTTCGCTCATGGCTGCCTCCTTCGGCCGACTGCCTTGCCGGGTATCCCGGTATTCATTGCCGCATACGTCACAGTCACTTAACACACTTGATACTATAAAGCCTTTGTCCTATACTGAAATAAGCTTGTCATGCCTGATTATATCCTTAAGGTGGCCAAGTGAGAATATCCGTGCCTGACATAAACATACCCGAAACCGTCAAGATTCCGTCAACCTGCCGGGAACGATTCCTGCCGTTGCAGGCCGCGTTCTCCGCACCTCTGCGCAGCCGGGGTGTTGTTATGGCAGGGATCAGCGATCTGCAGCCGCCGTACGAGGTAGGGAGGCGCAATCCGTCTTTTCATCTGGTTATCTATACCTTATCCGGCAGCGCCCGCCTGGAGACCCCGCAGATGAGCCGGACTATCCGGCCGGGACAACTGCTGATATGTCCGGCTCACCGGGCTTATCATTACTGGACTGAAACAAAATGGCATATGTTATGGTTCCATCTGCAGGAGATACGGCTCTGGTCGCGCCTGGCGGATCAACCGGTCAGTCTGCTGCCGGCAGGTTCTCAACAACCGTTGGCGGCGGCCATGGAGGGATTGGTGCACGAAGCCGTGCTGCCCGGCAACGAAGCCTGGAATCTGGCTCCGTCCTACGCCAGGATAGCAGGTACTCTGCTGGAGCGTGAATTGTCCCGGTATGCCGGCACAGCCGCACAACTTTTCAACCTGGAACTGGACGCCCTGTGGGAGAGAGTAAATGCCGATCTGCGCCATTCCTGGTCCGTTTCTCGATTGGCAAGACTGGTTAATGTCTCAGAGGGCACTTTGCACCGGGCGGTCACGGCTCGCCACGGAGCGGCGCCGATGCAGATGGTAGCCCGGCTGCGCCTGCAGCGGGCCGAGGAGTTGCTGCGCAGCACCGATTATCCGCTGGAACGGATTGCCGAGCTGGTGGGCTATGCCAACCCCTTCTCCTTCTCCCGCGCCTTCAAGCGGTACAAAGGCATCTGCCCGCGTCTCTTCCGTTCATAAATATTCCTCGGTCACCAGCTTGCCGGCCGCTCTGAGACGTTCGGCTATCAAAGGGATGATCCTGGTTCTGGGGAGCAGTCCCCGCATGCGGAAATCTATGCGGCCGTGCCCGGGATTGGCGGCCCTGCCCACCGTGAAATTAACCCGGTCTGCCGTCCTGAACATATCACAGAGAGCGGTCACACTGGTATCCGGCTCGTACTCCTCCGGGTCTTCGTCGATAATATTGTAAACCTGATTGAGGGTGACCGCTCCCTCAGTCACCAGATCGATGCCGTCTATGTGATAACTGGGAGGCGTCACCAGGCTGCGGTTGTCCTGATCGACGGTCAAGACTCTTCCCAGACGCTCTGCCAGCATTTTGGCCGTGCTGGCGCCGCAGACCACCTTTCTGCCTTCGGCCTGCATGAACCTCTCGATAACTTCCCGGTCAAGAGACGGATTGAGCGGAGGTCCGGTCAGGACGTTGACGGTGGTTCCCCAGCGGCAGGCCGCCAGAGCAACGGTGCAATCGTCGCCGGCCGCGGTGCCCCAGATTTCGCGGGCTCGCTGATGAACATAGGCCGGCATATGATTTATTGAAACGCCTTCCGACAGGCAGTCGGTGACATAGCGACTTACGCCCTCCGCTTGCCAGCCGTCTTTCATGCCGCATCCCAGACCTGCCTGAGTGATGCCGTCGCTCATGATTACGATGCCGTCGCCGGGTTCCACGTAGCAGTTGACCTCGCCCACCAGTTCATGGCCCACCTTCATGGTGCGCTGAGGCAGAACGGAGGCCTGCCTGGGCCCCAGTAATATGGGCGGGGGCATTTCATACGAAAGAACGGTGGCGGCACCATCGTTGAGAATGCGCAGCACGGTGAAGACGGCGTAAGGCATATCGGTGCCCCGGGCGGCGTTCATGGTTGTCATAACGCTGTTGAAGGCACGGCGGAGCGAAAACCCCTGCCGCAGCAGCTCCTGAAGGCGATGTGCGCACATAGTGGCGGCGATATTGGCCTTGATGCCGCTGCCCAGGCCGTCGCTGCAGATGACCGTCACAGCGGAAGGGGTCCGCTCGTAGACAACCACATCGCCGCAGGGCCGTCCCGGCTTTTTGGGGCTCTGCGCCCACTCTACCTCGACGTGGACGTATCCCATATGCCCTTGTCTCCCTTTTCACCCGGTGTATCTCCGGCCAGGCGCAGCAGGTTCTGAACCAGCTCCTCGCTGCGGGCCGTGCTCTCCCCCAGAAAACGTGCCAGTTGCTGGGCCATTCCCACCTGGTTCTCCAGCAGTTCCCTGGCCTGGTTGACGGTCTGGCTTCTGATCTCTTCCAGCTTCTCCTGGCTGGCCTGACTGTTGGTGATGTTGACGAATATGCCCACGTACTGCCTGTCTTCGCGCAGCGGATAGAGTATCTGATGGCAGATGAGATTGTAATTATCGTGTCTGGCGGTCGTCTCCACCAGTTCCTCGTCGCCCACCGCCAGCCGCTCGAACAGCTCCGGGTCCATCAGATAGGATATGTGCCGGCCGCACACGGCTTCCGAACACATGAAGAAGCGGCGAAAAGCAGGGTTCATGCTGATGATGTGCAGACGCTCGTCCAGGATGACGATGCCGTTGGGACTGGTCTCGATGATCCTGTCCGTCCTCTGCTCCGCCAGGCGGCGCATATAGGGTATGCACATCTCCACCTCGGCCATACCACGGATCACGGCCACGGCTTTCTCCCGGCAGGAGTTATAGCCGCAGGCGCCGCAGTTGAGTTCGTCCTCCGGTTTGGTCTTGCCCGTTCTCTCCAGAACGGCCATTATATCGGCTTCCGGGACATCCCCGTCTTGAGGCAGGGCACCGGCCTTGAAGCGTATTTCCAGGCTGCCTGTCTTCTCTTTCATTATCGCCTTTTCTCCGGTGGAGGCGTAGCCTATCACTTGGCGACGCCTATCGTAAAGCGTTTTGCCGCCAGGAACGGCCGGGCCGTTGATGCAGCCCTGCCGGCAGAAGAGCGGGTCCACTACCAGCGAAGACGATTCCTGCGTCAGGGAATCCAGCACCTCCGCAACCTCTTCAAAGCCGCTGACAGAGAGCACGTTCTCAGCCAGCATATCCGTCTCCAGGGAGGCTGTGCGGGCCAATCCGCCGGAAAGCGGGAAGAACCGGGCCTCTCCCGACGGCTCGTCGTCAAAGCGGCTCTCTTCACACCCGGACAGGGATATGCCCTCACGTTCCAGCCACTGCAGCAGTTCCTGAAATGTAAGCACGCAATTCACCAGCCCGGCGTTTTCCGGACGGTCTGCCTCTGCCTTCTTGGCTACGCAGGGCCCGATGAAAACGACGGGCGTATCGGCGCCCAGTTTCTCCCGGATAATCCCGGCATGAGCCAGCATGGGCGACACCACCGGCACCAGCATTCCCACCGCCTCCGGACGGTAACGCTCCACATAGCCCACCACCGCCGGGCAGGCAGTACAGATGGAGGCCTGGTCCCTGGCCGCAGCGATCTCCGCTGTCCGATGGGCCACGTAGTAGGCACCCACGGCGGTTTCCGCCACGTAGGCAAAACCCAGGCGGCGCAGAGCCGAGGCCAGGCGCTTCTGCTCCCAGTTGCTGAAGACCGAAACGAAGGAGGGAGCCACGCTGGCTGCCGCCTTACCGCCTGCCGTCAGCCTGACGGCCCGCTCGATATCATCCCGGAAGGATTTGGCGCCCTGCGGGCATTCCCGTATGCAGGTGCCGCAGGAGATGCAGCGCTCCTCCACCACAAAAGCCTGCCCTTTGTGCATGCGTATGGCCTTGACCGGACATACCCTGACACAGCGGTAGCAGTCGCGGCAGCGTGCCTTGTTGGTAAAGACTATCTGCCCCGAAGGTTGTGTTTTCCGCTCCCGATCGTCCAAATTCTCCATATCCTTCCTCACTGAACCGTTATACTTATTTCCTGCTCCAGCACTTCACAGGCTTTATCGAAAGTACATCTTTCCAGCAGTATATCACCGATGGTGACCACCGGTCCACGGTCGCATTTTTCAAAGCAGAAGGAGGCCGTGACATCCACCGATGTCTGCAATCCCCTCTCCTCGATATGGTGTATGAGGTCATGCAACAGATCCTGGGCGCCCCGCAGATAGCAGCCGGTGCCGACACAGACCACCACCTGCAGCTTCTCGCTCTCCGTACCGGTGACCAGATCCAGTCCCTCATCG
>JAQVUQ010000237.1 GCA_028699365.1 bacterium
CAGTATCTCAGCCAGAACGGCGCTCAGGGTGGATTTATTGGTGGGCTGGTAACGGATAGCCTGCACCCCGGCCACGTTGGGCAACTGCAAGGTCATATCCTTGATCCATTGATGCCATGCATGCGAGGCGGTATTCTCCCACTCTATTAAGGCTCTGTCCTGAGGAAAGGTCGTTCCTCCGGATTGCCCGATGACGGTATCCCTCATACCTGCACCTTGAAGCCTGACTACCTTTGTCGGTGTGGCGCCGGTGCGCGGCAGGATTATGGAACTCCTGATATTGTATCTGCCGGGAGAGAAGAAAACCGTCCCTCCCTGTCCGCCTCTGTTCATGGTGGCGGCAGCGTTGACGGCTGTCTGTATGGCAGCAGCGTCATTAGTCACTCCGTCGGCCTTGGCACCCCACCACTGCGGATAGACCTTCTCCAGGCAGCCCTTGTTGCCGCTGAAGGATGCTGTCCCGCTGCCGGTAAATATCTGCTTGAGCGGTGCTTGTACCGGCCCGTTTATGGTCACCGTCACTCCGGTGCTGATATTCAACCTGCCGTCTCCCTGGAAAAGGAGCGTGACGTTGACAGGCACCGTGACGTTGCCCGTCACGTCCTTGCTCACCGGTATGAGCAGCGTTCTGACGTTGCTGCCTATGGCCGTTATGGCTGCCGACAACCCGGCATATTTCTGGACGTTGTCAACCGTCCCGTCCAAGGATTTATTGGCTATATCCTGCACCGCCGTGGTATCCACCGTTTCGGCCCAGGCCGTATTGCTCAGGTGCGTATGCTGGAACGTTGTGCTAAGGAGAGCTGCAAATAGTGGAACAAATAAATAATTCTTTAAAATTGATCTTTTCATTCTCATTATCATTCCCTCCTCGTTTTATATCTTTTATTATCCGTTCATCGCTTCCGGTGCATTCCCACAAATGTACCTCTCAAAGAGATTGTCAATTGCATTTCCAGAACCTGACACCCACCTTGGCGGAAGCGAAATCAGTCGTCGGACTGGAACATTTCATCCACTTGACGTTGCCGCCGACAAACAGAACATTAGTCCCTTCGGAGTGCGGATTCGATATATTGGGAAGATAGGTAGAATAATCCATGGTAAAACCGGAACCGGCGGCACTGTCCATCACCAGCATTGTTTCGGCCGGCTGCTTGAAATCGGCCAGGGTAGGCATCTTGCATCCAGTCCAACCGGTAGTGAATCCCTGGTTCTTGGCATAGCTGATAAGTTTCCACATGTTATTACTGACGGTGGTTTTACCTATGGATGGACAAAGGAATACAGTACCCTTTTCACCCGCGGCCGTGATCTTGGCGGATACGCCCGTATAATCCCCCAGTCCCAGATAGGTGCCCAGCAGCTGCGATCAGTAGTACGTCATTTCACTATATGAGAAATTAGTCGGCGGCATCGTCTCGTCCCAATCCTGCATATACATCTGAAAAGCGTTGCCTACCTGCTTCAGGTTGTTGATACAAGTGGTCTGCCGTGCCTTCTCCCTGGCCTTGCTGAATACCGGAAAGAGTATCCCGGCCAACAGCGCGATAATAGCAATTACGACTAAAAGTTCGATGAGCGTGAAACCTGATTTCCTCTCTCTTGTCCAGTTCATAACAGCCTCCTATACGTTATGTTTTCTCTCTTGTTTATAACCAGGATAAACGCTTACAGATTTACTTCACCTCACTGTAACGTTATATATAATGTAACGTTACATGTATTCGACAAACCTCATCTAATTCCTGCCGAATTACAAAAAAATTATAAATCGAGCCAGTGCGGAAGTTTGAGAGTCTTCACTGTGAGAGTAACACTCTCGTTGCTCAGCCGTTGCCTGCCGTTAGAGGTCACCAGCGTTATCGGACACGGGCCTCTATGGCCAACCTTCAGGCATATGTTATCTCTATCCCCGGATAACTCCATGTCAATGCTGTGTACGCCGATTCTGATATCCTTCAAGCTCAATTCGTTTATATCCTCATTGAGCAGGGGATTGATATAGACTTCGTCTTTGGGAGCATTCCCCTGTATGCCGGCCACTCTCCTCAGAAGCATATCGTTGAAGATGCCGCCCCAGACGTAGTTGAAGATATTGTGGGTGAAGTACGGGTATCCGGTTTGGGGATGGTAATTCTCCATGCACCATGCCTCCCCCGCGGCGCTGCACATCCTGATGCTGCGCTTGATCAGTTCCCCGGCCGTTTCGTACTCTCCGGCACGGCACAGGCCTTCCGTTATAACCCAGTTCACCGGGGGCCATACCCGCCCATTCCAGTAGCTGAAGTACTCGTCGGTGTCGTTGTAATCGGGATCCTGCAGATCGAGAGTAGTTACAGGGTATTCCGGCCAGAAGAGTTCGGGATCGGTCAGATTCCTTACCGCCCTACTACGCCTCTCCTCATCGCCAAGTCCTCCCAGCAGAGGTATGACCCCGCCGGGAGTTCTTACCGGTATCTCCTCATGGTCCCTCTCGAACCTGTCCATGTAAAGCCCGGTCTTATCGCTCCACATGCTCTCTATGCCGGCACCCGTCTTATCAGCCTTGGCGGTATATTCCTCTGCCAACTCCGCCTGCCCCGTTTCCCGGGCCATGCGGGCTATCAGTCGCCTGCCGATATAGACATAAGTATTGAAATCCGGCGACTGAACATAACGCTTCTCCCTCATCAGAGGAGATTCTTCGCCTGCCAGATGCTCGTTGAGCACATATCTCTTGCTGTTGTCCCAGCCGCTCTCCCCGGGTATCCTGATATTGACCAGATCCTCACCGTTTTCATCCCGGCTCTGTATCATCCATTGATCGAACTTTATCAGCACCGGCAGAGCCTTATCCAGAAACGCCCTGTCGCCGCTCTTCAAATAGTAATCCCAGACGGCCATCGGCAGGATAAAGGGTTGGATTATCTCCGTGCCCCAGTTGACAAAGCTGTCCTCAGCCAGCGAAAACGGCAGGAGCCCGTCCTCCCGCTGCGCTTCCAGAGTGTTGCTCATGGAGCTTTTGGGCAGAGGCAGATCGTTGAGCCACTTTTCGTTCATGGCTCCGAAGGCGCTGTCCCAGAACCACTGCGGCAGCAGGCGAAACTTGCCGGTGCTCTCGAAGGGATGGTTAAGGAAAGGACCGCCGTCAAAGTTATATATATTGCTCTTCACCATATAATAGATGAAGTAATACATCTTCGTTATTGTCTGATTATCGCAGGAAAAACGGGGCACGTTCCGCTCGAAGTATTCTTCCCACTTCCGCTTCCGGGCGGAGAACACGGCGGCCGGATCGGCTGCAGCCCGGTTGTATCTGTCCAGGGCTTCCTGCGGCGTGTCTCCACCCGCCACAATCAGAACGGCTCTGGTCCTGCCGGCATGCAACAATGGCATAATGCTGCTCAGTTTGAGATCGAATTCCAGGGTATAGCGGTTGCCCTCCACCCTGCACCGGCAAGGCCGGTCAAAACCCATGATCTTGCAGACACTACTCTCGCTTTCGGCAAACTCGCTCCGTCTGATCTCTTCGATCAGCAAAACGTTGTCCTCGAACCGAACGGAGGAGCCCTGTCCCACCGCTCCCTCAATCCTGACGATCAGCTCCGTATCCAGCTCAGTATGGAAATCCATAAGCGAAACGAAGGTATCGTCATGGATCGTCTTCTCTTCCTCGATATAGGTCCTGTTATGGGAGTGATACTTGCCGCTTATCCTGTCCGGACGCCAGAAATGGTACATCTGCTGTACCAGATTCACCCTGTTCTCCGCATCCAGCACCTGAACAAAGGCCGTAGTATCGCACAACGGAGCGTAAGGATGAAAGGAAGCCCTCTTGCCGTCCCAGTAATTGATGCTTCCTCCGCCCAGGGTGCTGCAGTAAGAGGTCATCCTGTTGCCGCTTATCTCATAGTAATCAGTTCTTTGCAACAGCTTCAGATAATCCACGGCATGCCTCCTAAACCGAATACTGCCTGATAATTTCCAGCGCCTTCCGGCCCTGTTCACGGTCCTGCACCCGGACGCTGATAATGAACCGCCCTTGACGGAACAGGTCTATCTTCTCAAGCAACTCTTCGTAAGTGCATATAAAGCATATCGGTAGTTTGAGGGAACTCTCTATTATCTTCTCATCGATTACATAGGGCATATGGACGGTATTGAAATCCCGGTTGAGGAACTGTACCGACAGGCCTTCGATAGCCGCAAAGCTCTCTATCTGGTGCACTCCCAGTTCATGGTGATGCAGATAGCCCCCGCCCAGTTCGTCCACCACCCGCTGCAGGTAAGGACGGTTGAACTCCGTGAATACCTGCCGGGAAACCATGTCCGCCAGATCGCAGGAGAGATAGGTGCCGCCCGGCATCCAGCAACCGACGACACTGCCCTCCAGATCGTAGCCTTCCATATTGTCCCTGAAGTGACGCTCCATGCCGATTATCAGGTCGGCACACTTGCCCAGCAGGCCATGCACCTCTTCGGGCCGCTCGTAGAAATCCGTCAGAATATCGTTGCCCCTGAACTGATTGGCCAGATCGAAGGGATCGAAGTGTGTGAACGGTAGAATGGCGTAAGTCCCATCCCATTGCCGTATCAGCTCCCGGAGCACGTTCAACTGAGCCCGAACCCATCTGTTGTCTTCAGAAAAGCCGATTCTTCCCATATCCCTCTCATAATCGCGGATCACGGGATCGCAATATGAGGTTCCGCCCTCGAAGCGGACCTCGGCATCACTGTAAGATGCCCCGATGGCCCCGACTCCTATCAGCACCTGAATGGTGGGAATATAATCGTCATCCAGTCCGGAAACCGGACGAAGGACGTAGTCCCTAAGTATGGACAACCGTTCCGCCACATATCTTTCCACGTCGCCAGGGTTATTCCAATCGTAGCAGGACAGAGGCATCTGCTCCACCCTGTCGTCATCGGCAATGGTAAAGGAGAGGC
>JAQVUQ010000238.1 GCA_028699365.1 bacterium
TGAATAACCCGGCTGATCTCTTCTTCCCGTCCTATTACCGGATCCAGCTTCCCTTCTTCGGCCTGCCTGGTCAGGTCCCGCCCGTAGGCGTCCAGCGCCGGTGTGGCTGTCTGTCCCTGCTTCTGCTCCGATTCGGCCGGAGCCATCAGCCTGGTAAGGTGCTGTCTGGCTTTCTTGAGATCGACGCCGTGCTGCGCCAGAATCCTGGCTGCAACACCCTGTCCCTCGCGCAGCAGGCCAAGCAGCAGATGTTCGGGACCGATATAGCCGTGCCCCATACGCCTGGCTTCTTCCAGAGCCATATCGAGGGCCCGCTTGGCATCGGGCGTCAATCCGCCCTGAGCTATGGTCCTTACCGAGCCGTTGACAGCCGCTTCTATGTCTTTGCGAAGGCGCTCCCCATCCACGCCCATAGCCGCCAGAGCTTTGGCAGCCAGGTTGTCCGGATCGCGGACTATGCCCAGCAGCATATGCTCGGTGCCGAGGTAGTTGTTCTTGAGACGTTTAGCCTCTTCACGTGCCTGCTCCAGAGATTTCCGGCTTCTGTCGGAATAACGACCGGCCGCCTTACCACCGCGGGGGAAGAGCATGGAGAACAATTCGCCAAAGGGAAAATCGCCCCTCCCGAAGGGATTGAAGGTTATATCTCCGCTCTCTCCCACGATGCCCCTGTCCTGGGCACATTTTTCACAGAGCCAGAGTTCGCTGACCTCACCGCCGCTGATCTGGGTAAAGTGGACAGTGGCCTCTCTGGCGTTACATTGCTGACATAACATTCTTTTTCTGTCCTTTTGTCATGTATTCAGGCTGAGGGCTGACTAATTGAGTTGAGTCGGCATCTCGGCTACCGTAAGCGGAATAAGCATGCTTGCCTTTTCGCGAACTACCATCAGCGTCAACTTATCGCCGGGTTTCATGCTTCTTATCTTTTTAATAAAGGCGGCCGTATTGCCGACGCTCTTACGGTTCATATCGGTGATGATATCATAGGGCTTGAGGCCTGCCTTTTCAGCCGGGCTGCCGGGGTAAATCTGGGCGACTATTATACCCTTGGTCCTGGCATCCAACCCCAGATTGGTGATCATATCCCGGTTCAGATCCTGAACGCCCACGCCCACCCAGGGACGTACAACCTTGCCTTTGTCCACAAGCTGGTCGACTATCTTTTTGACCTCATCGACGGCAATGGCAAAGCCTATTCCCTGGGCTCCCTGAATCATGGCCGTATTGATGCCGACCACTTCGCCGCGGATGTTGACCAGCGGACCGCCGGAATTGCCGGGATTAATGGAAGCATCCGTCTGGATGAAATGATCGTACAGCTTGCCTTCGGCACCCATCGAACGCCCGGTGGCACTGATAACGCCCACGGTCACGGTGTGCTGGAAGCCCAGCGGATTGCCGATGGCTATGGCCCACTCACCCGGTCTGAGCTTGGAAGCATCGCCCAGCCTGGCTGTGGGAAGTTTGTCGTCGTCTATCTTGATGACGGCAATGTCCGTTGTAGGATCGGAGCCGGTCACGCGACCGGTGAACTTCCTGCCGTCCAGCAGGGTGATCTTGATATCCTGAGCTCCGTGAATGACGTGTTCATTGGTCAGAACCAGCTTCCCCTTATCCGTCTGGACTATTACGCCGGAACCCTGACCTTTTTGGGGCACCGCACGCGACGGCGCACCGTTGCCGAAGAAGAAATCCAGCGGGTTGCTGCTGGGACGCTGCACCATGACGGTGGTGTCTATATTGACCACCGCCGGACGGACGGCCTCGGCTGCCTTGGATATGGCCTCGCCGGAAGCTATTTCCGCTGCCGAAGGTGCCGGCAACGGCGGAGCGGATTGGTTGAATACGGAATTCCCCAGCGGCAGTTTTCCTCCCAGCAAGTATCCCCCGCTGACGAAGATAATACCGAGCAGAACCACATAGGCAATGAACAAACGTGCTTTAGATTTTGGCATCGATGCACCCTCCATATCCCAAAGGTGTTGTGAATTCAACCTATATTATAGCAGCCCGTCCATTTCCTGCAACAGCAGAGCGTTATCCAATTTCTTGCACAATCTTTCATCGACAGTTATCAGTGAACAGTTATTCGCCGTAGCCAGGGCGGCAAATGAGGCATCGTAGACGGAAATACCTTTAGCGGAGGACAGGTGGATAGCCTTGCTAAAGCCTGCACCATCGAGGCTGCGGATGATGGAAAAGGAGAGAAGATGATCGAGAGCTTCAATGACCTTTGCATCTTCTAATTTCTTTTTGCAGCAGAGGACATTGGTCAATTCATAAAGGGCCAGTTCCGGTGTAATCAGGGCTATCCTTCCGGCTGCATACTTATCCCGAAGCTTTAAGGCTATGTGGGTCGAATCTTCTCCATCTCTGTAGTACCACTTCAGAATTACAGAAGTATCTACCACATAAAGCGGCACAATGGATACTTCCGGTCTGTACACCACCGGTCCCTTGCCGTAAAGGGCCTGCTGCTCCGCAATCAACCTGTTCAGTATGTCTTCTGCTAAGCCCATCGCGTTGCTCTCAACTTCCGAAGTTCCTCCAGCGGGTCGAAATCAGGCCCAAGTATCTCGGTTATCTCTTCTCTCAGTTCATCAATACGCTTGCAGGCTTCCCTTCTTTCCGCCAGAATCTTGCTGTTAGCCTCTTCGACATTTGTAAACCCGGCATAAGTCTCCGTGGCCAGACGGATGTATTCCGATCTGGAGATATGCCTGCGCTCAGCTTCCTGATCGATGAGCCTGAGGGCTTCATCGGGCAGAGATATGTTTACTTTGGCCATAATGTGATCACCTCGCTATCATGCTACCATAAGTATATAAACATAGCAACACCTTTAGTGTTGCTATGTTTATATACCTGTGGCATTACCGGTGCAGATTCAGATAACCGGCGGAGCGAGAAGAGATTCCCGCAGTCTCAGCAGAGCCAGATCCTTTGATTTGGCTTCCAGCATGATATCAAATTCCAGGCCTGATGCCTCCCTGAGAAAGAAGGCAAACTCAAACGGGTTGATGTAATCGGAATGACCGGCATAATCCGGGGGCAACAGTTTAGTCGCTTTGCGTCCATCCTCTTTTTGAGTGACCTCTCTCATCTCGGTACGGGGCGAACTAAAGTGGATTTTGGGCTTTCCCCTCCCTTGCCAGGTGTTAAGACAGGCTTCAAGGGCCGGACGCAAAGCGATACCGTCCGGGTTGTTGAGCATATGATGCAGGTAATCGAACACCAGCCTGATGCCGGTAGCTTCGTGAATACCCAGGATATCCGCCACACCAAAGAGGCGCTCGTCGTTCTCCAGAACCACGCGTCGTTTTGCCGCCTCATCCAACTCCGAATAACGACGTATGAAGCGCGCTACAGCCGCATCGCGATCGCCATAAAGACCGCCCACATGGATTACCACCACCGCTTCGTCGTTCAGGCCCATGACATCGAGGATAGCGGATTGAGCCTCCAGATCGCGGATCGCCTTTACCGCTACATCCTCGTCCGTGGAATTGAGCACCACGAATTGAGCCGGATGCAGGCTCAGCCTGATATCCAGACTGCCGGCCCTTGCTCCAAAGGACGCCAGATCGTCGCTGCATTCCTCCAACTGGCCGTGAAATTGCGTCAGATCGGGATGAGTCAGATAAGGGGCGATATCCGAACTCATGCGATACATGCGGATGTTGTTTCTATCCAGATAATCGAGGATCTTCTCCAGATGGGACAGGCTGACGCGCAGATGCGGCCCGCTCTGCCAGCGCCTGGTATCGTGGGATGGAAGGCCGCCCTCACCCAGCACTTTGACGGCAAACCCCAGACGCCCGTTGAAACCCTGTCCCTCTCCCCGGGAAAGCTGAGGAAGATCCATGATATCCACCATCGTTTCAGAATAGACTTGTCGTAATTGATTATACCCCCGCCAATGAATATCAGATCGTGCGAAGGCATTAGAAATTATTGACAAGGATATGATTGTTGGTTAGTATTACTTTTTAGTAATTGCTTTCATACTCAGGTAGCCAAGGCTGTTTTCGGGTATTTTTCCGCTGAGAGGTTTGTTGATTTGTCCGGCACGATAACCGACTATTTTTCGCCACCGCATAGCTATATTATCGCCGTCAGACCGCTGTTTCTGTCACAGGAGACTTCCTCGTTCCCTGAAAGCGTCGATGATTACCATATAAAGGGCTATGGAAAGGGAAAACGGGCTCTCAGAAGAGTGCTGGCCCGTATTCTTGAACATCACCTTAATACCCCGGTTTCCTGGGATCCGGACCTGTGGAACAAAACGGTGCTCCTTACAGTCTGCTGCGAGTTGTTGTCCAGAGACAGCGGAGAGACTTTCGACGTTTTGAAGCCGTCGTCCATAAAGGACATCAGCCCTGAGTTCCATGCCTCGGAAGGGTTCATACGCAGATTTGAAGCAAACAAGTATGCCAAATTGATGATAGACGGCAAAGCTCTTCCGCCACCGCTCTATGTCACCGGAGCCGTTCTTAACCTGCTGGGCGGGAAATTGCATCCCATGGAGCTGGTAATGGCTGACGGTGCCCGTCGCCTGACTGCCGCCGCCCTGTGCCATAAGAGAACTATCCCCGTCAACTTGCTTGTCTGCCAGGATGAATACGAGAGGTTCTTTAAGGAGCAAGCAGGGGCGGAATCTTCAAGCAAGGTATCAATGTCCGCTATGCATTGAACCTGAAGCTGGACGCAAAATAAATTTCCTCAGGAAGCATTTATCACCCACCGTATAAGATGCCAGATAGACTCCAGGCAACAAATCCAGGCTGAATTCTATAGTGTACCCCAAAATTCGGACAGGTAGTTAAGGTGGTATAATGGCTGTGCCGAAGAAGAAAAACGGAGGAAAAGATGGGGACACAGCGGAAACGATACAACGCAGAATTAAAAGCCAGG